>JAGXII010000028.1 GCA_024635735.1 Christiangramia sp.
CACCTACATATAGTACGGCAACACCACCAGCAAGTTTAGCAAGACGTTCCTGAAGTTTTTCCCTGTCGTAATCTGAAGTAGTAGACTCGATCTGAGCTTTGATTTGATTTACCCTGTTATGGATATCATCATTATTACCAGATCCGTTTACGATAGTTGTATTATCCTTATCAATAGCAACTTTTTCAGCAGTTCCTAACATATCAATAGTGGCATTCTCTAAAGTAAATCCTCTTTCTTCAGAAATTACCGTACCTCCTGTTAAGATTGCGATATCTTCCAACATTGCTTTTCTTCTATCACCAAAACCTGGAGCTTTAACAGCTGCGATCTTCAATGAACCACGAAGTTTGTTTACTACAAGAGTAGCAAGCGCTTCTCCGTCCACATCTTCAGCAATGATCAATAATGGTTTTCCAGACTGAGCTACTGGCTCAAGCACCGGAAGCAGATCTTTCATTGAAGAGATCTTCTTATCAAAAAGAAGGATATAAGGATCTTCAAGATCGGCAGTCATTTTCTCTGAATTCGTTACGAAGTAAGGAGAAAGATAACCTCTGTCAAATTGCATACCTTCAACAACATCAACATGAGTTTCAGTACCTTTTGCTTCTTCAACAGTAATCACTCCTTCTTTACCAACTTTTCCAAATGCCTGAGCGATCAAATCACCAATCATATCGTCATTGTTGGCAGAAATAGCAGCTACCTGCTTTATTTTTTCTGAAGAATCTCCAACTTCTTTAGTCTGTTTTGCAAGATCTGCAGTAAGAGCCTCCACAGCTTTATCTATACCTCTCTTAAGGTCCATTGGGTTTGCACCAGCCGCCACGTTCTTAAGGCCTTCTTTTACGATTGCCTGAGCAAGAACAGTTGCGGTGGTAGTACCATCACCTGCAAGATCATTAGTTTTGGAAGCAACTTCCTTAACCATTTGAGCTCCCATATTTTCCAATGGATCTTCAAGCTCAATTTCTTTTGCTACGGTCACACCATCTTTAGTTACCATAGGTGCTCCAAAAGACTTGCTGATAATAACGTTACGTCCTTTAGGACCTAAAGTTACCTTAACAGCGTTAGCCAATGCATCTACTCCACGCTTGATTCCGTCGCGGGCCTGGATGTCAAATTTTATATCTTTTGCCATTTCTTATAAATTTTTATTTTCATCTGCTCGTATGAGTTCTGAAAAAACTGGTTAATTAATTTTTGTTGAATTGATACCCTGCGGCAGCAGGGAAAGTTTATTGAATTGAAACTTATACTATCGCAAGTATATCATCTTCCCGCATGATAAGGTAATCTGTACCATCCAGCTTAAGCTCGGTACCTGCATACTTACCATAAAGCACCATATCTCCTTCTTTAACGGTCATATCATGATCTTTAGTTCCTTTACCAACGGCTACAACTTTACCTCTTTGAGGCTTTTCTTTAGCAGTTTCAGGAATAATAATACCGGAAGCAGTTTTATTTTCTGCGGCAACAGGTTCAATAACTACCCTGTCTGAAAGCGGTTTAATGTTTAGTCCCATTTTTTTACGAATTTATTTTTAGGTTAATCAATTTTTAAGTTGGTAAGGGATATTTCTAAAATTATGCCATCACCTCATTTCTGCCAATACCAAACAAAAAATGCCAGCTTGTCATAAGCTGGCATTTCTATATAGTTAATTCTATTAAAATCTAGTTTGCGCTGTCAGTCTCTACAGGTTGAGTTGCCGGAGTAGATTGAGCAGGAACCTGTGTATTTACCGGTTCGTCACTTTCAAAAATTCTGTTCTCTACATCAGCAGGACTGTCCATAATCGTTACGTTAGAAAGTAAGATTAATACCAGTAATAAAGTTGCCAGTGTCCAGGTACTTTTGTCAAGAAAATCGGTAGTTTTCTTAACACCTCCCATTTGCTGTCCACTGCCTCCAAAAGAAGAGGAAAGTCCCCCACCTTTAGGGTTCTGAACCATTATCACAACTACCAGCAAAAATGCTACGATAATTATTAAAGCTAAAAAAATAGTGAATGTGCTCATTCTTAATCGTTATTATTATCTTGTAATTTCTCTATTGCCCGAATTTGGTCTGCAAAGAAACCACTTTTTTCGGGATTTTTCAAAATTAATATTTTATAAGCCTGTATGGCTTTTTTATAGTTTTTTTGTTCCAGATAGACCTTCGCTAAAGTCTCTGTCATCAGTGATTCCGGAGCCGTCATGCTCTGTTCGGCAAGATTTGCCTTCGCTGCGATTTTTCCAGGTTTGATCTTTGGATTTTTAGAAATAAACTCTTCAATAAGTTTAAATTTTCTTATTCGGGTTTCATCATTTTTGGGTTCCTGCTTTTCTTCTTCTCTTTCAACAGGTTTCGCAGTAGTTAGTTTTAACCATTCTGAAAATGAATGCGCCTCTTTTGGATTAAATTCAAGCGGTTTGCCAATTCCCAGTTTTTCCTCAGAACTTATCTCCTTTTGATTAGTTTCTTCTATCTCTTCCGGAATTTCAGGTTCAACAGCACGTTCAAATAAAGCAGGATCCATCACCCTTTCAGATTCAGACTGCTTCATTTTAATCGCTTCGTTAATATCTATGCTTCTCTTACCAAAGACCTCCTCTGCCTCATAAACCGTAATTTGTTTAAGACGGTCTTCCTGCTCCCGAATTTGCTTCGCGATTTGATTTTGATTGAATTCTTCTGAAGTGATAAAATCAAATAGAATGCTCCGGTCTGCAGTGTAGGCCGCTGTCTTTTTCAGGGCATCATTATAACTAAACTCCTGATGCTCTTTTAATCCTTTTAACCTAATCGCCCTTGCCGCTTGAAAATAAGGTGCCTGCCTGATAATATCTTCCAGTTCCCGGGTTTGTTCCGAAGAAATATGTCCGGGGTGTTCCAGCAAATATGTAAGCGATTTTACGTCCATTACCAGTCGGTTAATGCTTTATTAAAGACATCCTGAGTGATTCTGTTATAAATCTCATCTATGGCCGTTTCAAGATTTGCCCCTACTAATTGTGTAGTGGCCGGATAATCATAGTAGAATGAAAACCGGTTTTCAAAATCCTTTTCCGGTTCCAGCGTATTGTAATAACGAACATTAATCGCTACCGTTAGCCGGTTTTGTGCCGCCGTATTTTGCGCGGTAGCCGACATAGGGGAGATATAATATTCGATAATCTCACCTTCAAAGATAAGGTCTCCATTATTATTTACCAGGCTCAGGCTTGTTTGATTCTGAATAAGATCCTGCAATGAGTTGGTAAAAGTCCTGTCTATTCCCGGCTCTACCAGATCTGCATTATTCTGAAAAAAGTTCACCTGGAAGGTTTCCGCTTCTCCGGTATCGGCTCCGGTGAAAGAATAAATGCCACAGGATTGCAAGGTTAAGAGCAGGCTGGAGCAAAAAATAAAAAATAGTTTCTTCATATGTTTTAGCTGTAAGCCTTAAGCGGTAAGCCCTAAGCTATATGAGAACCAAAATACTAAATTCCGGAACAAAAGCTTATAGCCTAAAGCCGATAGCTTATTACTACAAATTATATTGTTTGATCTTTCGGTAAAGAGTACGTTCGCTAATTCCCAGTTCATCGGCCGCCGCTTTTCGTTTACCATTATGTCTTTCCAGAGACTTTTTTATAAGTTCCAGTTCTTTATCCTGCAGCGACAGGGTTTCTTCTTCCTCTATCTCTTCTGCAAAATAATACTTGTCTTTTTCTTCCTGTTTCTGCGCCGCATTTTTCTGGGGGATCTGCAGCACTTCCAGCTTATCATTATCTATATCGGCTTCATCGATATCGTCCCCGCTATCACCGTAAATTTTTTGGATAAGCCCTTCATTTTCATCCTGAACCTCTTTATTATTCCCTTCCTGCATCAGTTTTAAAGTGAGCTTTTTCAGATCGTTCAGGTCGTTTTTCATATCAAAAAGGACCTTGTACAGAATTTCGCGTTCATTACTAAAGTCACTTTCTTTTTTCTTTTCTGAAATAACCGCCGGAAGATTACTTCCAACATCGGGTAGGTAATGTTTAAGATTTTCAGCTGTAATGCTTCTGCTTTGTTCCAACACCGAAATTTGTTCAGCAATATTTCTTAACTGACGTATATTTCCGCCCCAGCGATAATTCAGAAGGACCTTCACAGCTTCCTCTTCCAGCTTAATAGTGGGCATCTTATACTTCAAACCAAAATCTGAAGCGAATTTTCTGAAAAGTAGATGAATATCTTCCTGTCTTTCGCGTAAAGGCGGTAGATTTATCTCAACCGTACTCAATCTATAATAAAGATCTTCCCTGAATCTTTCCTTTTTAATCGCTTCAAACATACTCACGTTTGTTGCCGCAACTATCCTAACATCGGTTTTCTGAACTTTTGATGAACCCACTTTAATGAATTCTCCATTTTCCAGTACACGAAGCAGCCGAACCTGCGTAGGCAAAGGAAGCTCTCCAACCTCATCAAGGAAGATCGTCCCGCCATCTGCCACTTCAAAATAACCATTCCGTGTTTGTGTGGCCCCGGTAAAAGCTCCTTTTTCATGTCCAAAAAGTTCACTGTCAATGGTTCCTTCCGGAATTGCACCGCAGTTTACGGCAATATACTTACCGTGTTTACGATGCGACAGAGAGTGAATAATTTTAGGAATACTTTCTTTACCAACACCACTTTCCCCTGTTACGAGAACTGAAATATCGGTAGGTGCTACCTGGATAGCTTTTTCTATAGCACGATTCAATTTAGGATCGTCACCTATTATTCCAAATCGTTGTTTTATTGCCTGAACTGATTCCATTTACAAGTATTCAGTATTCAGTAAACAGTATTCAGTTTTTAAAACCAATAACTATGTACTGTAAGTTTTTAATTAGTTATTATCGCTGTAATCCACTGCATCACCAATTAATGTTGCACTGGTACAATCTTTAATTTTTACATTCACAAAATCACCAATCTTATAGTGTTCTTTTGGAAATACTACTACCGTATTTTGTGAATTTCTTCCACTCCAGTGAGCATCAGATTTTTTTGATTCCTTTTCAATTAAAACCTCTACAGTTTGTCCAAGAAATCTTTCAGTCCTTTGCTTGCTATGTTGTTGTTGAAGATCTACAATTTCCTGTAATCTTCTTTTCTTGACTTCCTCCGGCACATCATCCTCAAATTTACGCTCGGCCATAGTTCCCGGTCTTTCCGAATATGCGAACATATATCCAAAGTCATAATTAACATACTCCATTAATGATAAGGTATCCTGATGATCTTCTTCGGTTTCGGTAGGAAATCCCGTTATAAGATCGTGAGAAATTCCGCAATCAGGAATCATTTTTTTGATATTATCTATCAATGTGAAATACTCTTCGCGCGTATGAAGGCGGTTCATTTTTTTCAGGATACGATCGCTTCCACTCTGAACCGGTAAATGAATATAATTACAGATATTTCGGTATTTGGCCATCATCTCGATAACATCCATCGTCATATCCTGCGGATTAGAAGTTGAAAAACGAATGCGCATTTTAGGCTGAGCCTCTGCAACCATCTTTAAAAGGGCTGCAAAATTTGTAGCAGTCGCTTTCTGAATTTCGGTAGCGTCTTTAAAATCTTTCTTTAATCCGCCGCCATACCACAAATAACTATCTACATTTTGCCCGAGAAGCGTTACTTCTTTATATCCTTTCGCGTCCAGATCATTCACTTCTTCTACAATACTTTGCATCACGACTTCTTTCCCTTCCCCTGGTAAAGGGAACCACACAAAAAGTACACATATTATCACAACCCCTGGTAATAGATACAAAGGCTGAAACACCATTGGTTTGCAGTCTTACCGGGGAAATATCCCCATAAGTTTCTTCCTTACTAAGAATTACATTTATAGCATCCCGTCCTTCTTCAACTTCATTGATAAGGTTTGGAAGATCCTTATAAGCATCTGGTCCCACAACAAGATCCACTATCTTTTCCTCTTCAAGGAATTTGTTTTTTAAACGCTCGGCCATACATCCAAGAACGCCGACCTTCATTCCCGGATTGATCCTTTTTACGGCATTATATTTCTCGAGGCGCTTGCGCACCGTTTGCTCTGCTTTTTCCCTTATGGAACAGGTATTCACCAGAACAAGATCTGCTTCTTCCAGGTTTTGAGTGGTATTAAATCCTTCTTTTGATAGAATAGAAGCTACAATCTCACTGTCGCTAAAGTTCATAGCACAACCATAACTTTCAATAAAAAGTTTACGGTTGTTCTTCGCCTTAGGCTCCATTACCAGAGTGTTTCCCTGTTTCTTTTCGTCTATTATCTTCTCCATAATTCCTTAATAACCTATCGTTTTATAGCCCGGCAAAGATAGGACTAAAGACTGTTCTGACAAAGTGACAGAAAAAAATTTATATCACAACGCAACCTTTTTTTAATTCCTGCATCTAATAAGTAACTAAGCATTTTGAAAACGAAATGAAAAAACATCTACTGCTCCCAATTGTATTGCTGAGCCTTGTTTTCACTTCCTGTGAAAAAGACTCAGAGGTTGAAACCACAACCGTGGCGGTGCCGGTCACTCAGTCTATAGCTGAATTCCGGGCTTCGGTAGATGTCATGGAGGCAAAAAGCATAAAAGAATCAGGGAAAATTTACGCCTGGAAAAATTATATTTTCATCAATGATAAAAATGAAGGCGTTCATATCATAGACAATACAGATCCTTTCCATCCGGAAAATATTCAATTTATAAAAATTCCCAGGAATACAGATATAGCAATTAAAGACGATAAATTATACGCCAATCATGGAATGGACCTAGTCGTTTTTGACTTAACCGATATGAACAAAATCGTGGAAACCGCCCGAATTAAAGATGTTTTCCCCAACTACTTTATGGCAGCACCTGAAGGAGCAACTTATGTAGAATTTGGAGATTTTAATGCCAGTAATCAGGTTATAATTGGTTATGTTATGGAAACCAAAAAGAAGGAACAGGATGTAAATATAATGTGGGAATCAGTAGACGTTTTTAATAATGCCGCCAGAGAAGGTGGAAATACAGGAACCGGAGGATCTATGGCGAGATTCAGCATCGTTGACAATTATCTTTATATAGCTGATGAAATGAAGCTCTCAGTTTTTGATATTACCAACACTGATCCAAGGCTTCTGAACTCTCAGAATGCAGGTTGGCAAATAGAGACTATTTTTCATTACGAAGGTCATCTATATCTGGGCAGTACCACAGGAATGTATATATATGGTCTGGAAGATCCAGCTGCGCCACAACAGCTTTCTAACCTAAGACATGTGATGGGCTGTGATCCTGTAGTGGTAAAAGATAATTACGCCTATGTAACTATTCGCGGAGGAAATGCCTGTGGACAGGATTTTAATCAACTTGATATTGTTGACTTATCAGATAAGCGAAATCCTTCCATCATAGAAACATACGAAATGAACAATCCATATGGTTTAGGCATTAAAGACAACTGGCTATTTGTTTGTGATGGCGACGCCGGATTAAAAGTATACGATATTCAAAACACCCCCGACCTGAGGTTAATAGATCAATTCAGCAACATCAACACCTATGACGTTATCCCGCTAGAGGATAAGCTGCTTATGGTCGGGGATAATACACTTTACCAGTATTCTTATAAGGGTAATGAGATCAATTTAATAAGCAGTTTTGCCATAAATTGATTTTCTTTTTGTTTGGTTTTTTGAAAATCCCCGTTCCCCGGGGATTTTTTTAATCATTTCCATAAGATCTGTCAAGAAACCTGTACCTGTCATCCTTTATCGCAGGAATCACTTCAAATTCTGAATCCATAATCAAGACCGGAGGATTTACGTCTGAAGCTTTTGCCGATGGCCATGGCACCAGGTCTTTGGAATTTGGATTCCCTGTTTTAATAAAATTAGCCAGGTATTCCTGAATCGTTGAGGAAATAAGAAAATCTTCTTCTGAAAAATTCGGGTTTTCAATAAGCTTTAAATTCCCCATAAAATATTCAATTTCGGATGCATGCGAAGCACCTTCGGGATGATAATCAGGATTTTTTTTGGCCTCGGGACGTATCCTGCTAAATAGATATCTGTACACAGGTTCTTCTGAATTTTTCCTGTGAAGATCAAACCACTTCCAGGTACTATATGCTATAAATCTGTCTGAAGCCAATGCCGTAGCCGATTCTCTTATTTCTTCATCGGAACCGGCCGGATATAATTCCAGCACTTCTTCATAATTATCTCCATATTCGGTTTGCAGTCGCTCCAGATAATTTGCTTTGTTTATTTCCTTTCCCTGCATAAATCCACCTGAACCAACTTCGGCCGAATTCCAACCGACCATTAATGGAATCTGAGCTTGTTCCCCGGCTTTAAATATTTCAGGCAAAGACTTAGGTAAAAAATAAGAGTCAGTTACAGTGGGAAAACCGAATCGTCCCGATTCATTATACACCTTGAAAAGTTCATCGGTATCCAGAGCCCGTAATTCTGGGAGTGAAGTGTATCCGGCTTTTTCAGCAAATTGCTCACCTATTTTTTCGGCCTCGGCAAGTGGTACCGGTGCCAGTGTAGGTTTAATGGATGCTCCGCTTTCGCCTATAGCTCCTGCGAGATAATCTTTAGATAAGGGAGAAGCCATATGTGCACTTACAGAAATTGAACCTGCCGACTCCCCTGCAATAGTAATCTTCTCCGGGTCTCCGCCAAATTTTTCGATATTTTCATAAACCCATTTAAGGGCGGCGTTCTGATCAAGTAAGCCATAATTCCCGGAGGCATGATAAGGTGCCTCAGCACTTAAGGCGGGATGAGCAAAAAATCCAAAGATGTTAAGTCGGTAATTAACAGTAACTGAAACTATTCCTTTTTTAGCCATAGAAGCGCCATCATATCGCGGCTCCGAACCGTCTCCGGCAACAAATCCCCCTCCATAAAAATAGACAAGTACCGGAAGGTCTTTACTTTCTTTTACTGAAGGTTTCCAGATATTAAGATAAAGACAATCCTCACTGGTTCCCTTACCCCTGTAAATCATGTCTCCAAAAACATTCGTCTGTACTGCAGCTGGACCAAATTCTTTTGCCTCTTTTATTCCCTCCCAGGCCTGAAGAGGTTGCGGAGCTTTCCACCGCAGATCTTTAACCGGAGGCTGAGCGAACGGAACTCCCAAAAAAAGGTCAATATCTTTTGTCTCGTCATGCAACCCTTCTAAAACCCCATACTGAGTTTCCACCTGAACTTGAGTCTGACAAAATGAATAATTAAAAATGAAAAGAAAAAGAAAGTTAACTAGCTTAAGAAATGTAAAAGGTTTCATTGATGCTATTTATAAGAAGGTTATTCTATAAATATAAATCAATATTTCTTCTTAGAGATACGGTTACCGGTGATTTGCCGCTGGGCGGAACTTTTGAATCTGTCAACCTGATTATTTCTTAATTTCGCATGTTTTGCTTTGCGACCCTGCACCCTTGCTCTCCATTTTCTCCAGTTACGCAGATGCATTTGTTCTTTCATAAATTTTATAACCTGCTTCTCATTAAGCCCAAACTGATATTCTATAGCTTCAAATGGAGTACGGTCTTCCCATGCCATTGCTATAATACGGTCTGTTTGCCTTTCATTAAATTCAAATTCTTCAGCAATCATTATTTTGTCTAATTTATTTTACATAAAGTTAAACATTTTAATTACAAGAATAAAAAAACCCTCTCCAAAACTGGAAAGGGTTCCTTATATATAAAAAGTGTTCTAATTAAGCTTCGAAAGGCTCAATTGAAACGTAAGATTTATCATCTTTCTTTTTTGTGAACTTTACAAGGCCATCTACTTTAGCATGTAAAGTATGATCTTTTCCTGCATACACATTGTCACCTGGACGATGTGCAGTACCTCTTTGTCTTACGATAATATTTCCTGCAACGGCAGCCTGACCTCCAAAGATCTTAACTCCTAATCGTTTTGATTCTGACTCTCTACCGTTCTTGGAACTACCAACTCCTTTTTTATGTGCCATGGTTTAAAATTTTTTCAGATTATTTTTTGTCTTTAAGAAGAGCTTTTGCCTGCTTAACCCATTCTTCAGATTCAATCTTTTCACGGGTAATTCCTTCAAGAGCTGATAGCTCATCTCTATCCGCAGCTTTTAATTTACTAATTTGTTCGTAAGTATAAATACCTACTTCGTTTAGTCTTTTTTCGTAAGCCGGACCAATACCATTGATTTCTTTCAAATCATCAGCATCTGCTTTTGCAGCTGTGCCAATACTGTGAAGAAGCTTATCCAGATTGATTTCCATCTTACTGTCATCAGCTCTATGCTCTGCACGAGTAACAAGGTTTTCACTAACCTCAGTTTCCTTTGCTGGTTTTGCTGTTTTTTTCTTAGGTGCTGTTTTCTTAGGTTCAGCATCTGCTTTTTTAGCCTCTTTCTTAGCAGCAGGTTTTTTCTTTCCATCCAGACTGATATCCTCAATTAGGATTTCAGTTAAAGACTGGCGGTGACCATTTTTAACACGGTAACCTTTACGTCTTTTCTTTTTGAAAACGATTACTTTATCACCTTTTAGGTGACGGTTGATTTTTGCTCCAACAAGAGCACCATCTATAGCCGGGGCGCCAACGGTAACATTGTCTCCATCTCCGGTAAGAAGAACTTTGTCAAAAGAAACGCTGTCTCCTTCTTTACCTTCCAAGCGGTGAACAAATACCTTTTGGTCTTTTGCAACTTTAAATTGCTGCCCTGCTATCTCTACAATTGCGTACATAGCGTATAATTAATTAATTTAATACAAAATCTCAGGCCGCGTTTTCACGCAAGCGGGTGCAAATATACTTCTTATTAATTAATTGACAAAGGTTTTTTGTTTTTTCAGAATATCCTTACGGAGTGTGTTTTTTTACATCCCTGGTATTCCAGGAATCTTTAAAAAGCTGCATAAATGTAAGTGCAAGAACAATACTGGTAGAGAAACCCATCAATGCAATTGTAAACAATACACTGGCAAGATCTGTACTATAAAAAGTAGCCCACATGGTAATTAACTGATCCAGAAAGTCCGGATTTAATTCGGTAGCATAGAAAGCGAAAAAAATTAGGAAAATAATGGTGGCGTTGATACCGGTTATAAAAACTGCAGAAAACCCTTTCTCAAATTTAAACCGGTTCCCTTTGCTTTTTCGATAGGCTTTAAGGGCTAAGTATAATCCAACAGCCATTATCACTCCATTTAATATACTGTAAAGTGGATTTACATGAAGTCCGAAAATAGATAATAGCAAAAAATAAGCAATAAGTGCTATCGCGATACCAAATCCATAAATTATTGGAATTTTGAGATTAGACATAAATAGTAAGTTTAGTAGTAAATTTCCAAAAATTACAGCGGTTTTTGCCTTAATAGCTTGTTAATTTTAACACATTTGACATAATTTCAACATTCGTTCACCATTTCTGTAACTTTTAAGGCTATTAAATACTAATAGTTAGATTAAACGAAAAAACCACTAGAATGATTCACAAACTAAAACTAATTGCCTGCTTCTTTTTTATTGGAGTGGTAGGTGTTGCTCAGGAAGTAGAATTCACTGAGTACGATTTAGACAATGGCCTGCATGTAATATTGCATCAGGATAACACCGCTCCGGTAGTTTCGGTAGGAGTAATGTACCATGTTGGCTCTAAAAATGAAGAAGAAGGAAAATCTGGCTTTGCTCATTTTTTCGAACATCTTTTATTTGAAGGAACTGATAATATAGAAAGAGGGGAATGGTTCAATATTGTTGCAGCGAATGGAGGAAGTAATAATGCAAATACCACAGAAGACAGAACTTATTACTATGAAACATTCCCTTCCAACAATCTGGAATTAGGGCTTTGGATGGAATCTGAGAGAATGCTTCATCCGGTAATCAACCAGGTTGGAGTGGATACTCAAAATGAAGTTGTAAAAGAGGAAAAAAGAACCCGTGTAGACAATGCTCCCTATGGGAAAATTATATACAATACCGGTATTGTTCCTTATATGTTTGAAAAGCATCCCTACAAACATTCGGTAATTGGAACTATGGAAGATCTGGATTCTGCACAACTGAGCGAATTCCAGAACTTTTTCAAAAAATACTATAAGCCGAATAATGCTGCATTAGTGGTTGCTGGTGATATAGATATTCAGAAAACTAAAAAGATGATCGGTGATTACTTTAGCACTATTCCATCAGGTCCGGAAGTAAATAAGATCGATGTTAAAGAAGAGCCTATCAGTAAAAAGATCGTCGCAACAGAATACGATAGTAACATACAAATTCCGGCAATGATCTTCGCTTACAGAACACCATCTATGAAAGCCCGGGACGCTTATGTACTGGATATGATTTCGTCTATTCTAACCGATGGTAAGAGTTCCAGAATGTACAAGAAAATGGTAGATAAAGATAAACAGGCGATACAGGTGCTGGCTTTTCCAAGATCAATGGAAGATTACGGAATGTACCTTATGGGCGCTCTGGCAATGGGCAATACCTCTCTTGACACCCTTGCGGCTTCAATGGATGAAGAGATTAAAAAATTGAAAACAGAATTAATTTCGGAAGAGGAATATCAGAAACTTCAAAACAAATTTCAAAATAGATTTGTGAACTCCAACAGCAGCGTGGAAGGAATTGCGAGCTCTCTAGCAACCTACTATACCTTATATGGAAATACAGATTTAATTAATGAAGAAATAGATATTTACCGTGATATTACTCGCGAGGAGATCCAAAAGGTCGCCAATAAATATCTTCAGGAAAATCAAAGACTGGAATTGAAATACTTACCAAAATCTGATACTCAATAATCTTAAAATAAAAGAGATGAAAATTAAATATTTTTCAATATTAATATTAGGCTTATTGTGCTTTGGAGCACATGCTCAGATAGATAGATCCCAGCAGCCTGAACCAGGACCGGCTCCTACTATTAATTTAGGGAAGCCCGATTCCTTCGAACTCAGTAATGGCCTGAAAGTTATGGTGGTGGAAAATCATAAATTACCAAGAGTAAGAGCTAGTTTGATTATAGACAACACTCCACATAATGAAGGAACCAAACAGGGTGTTAAAGCTCTTTACAGTGCCATGATGGGCAACGGGACCACAACAATGTCTAAAGACGATTACAATAAAAGAATCGATTTTCTTGGAGCTAATGTAGGATTTGGATCTGAGAGTGCTTATGCAAGCTCTCTTTCAAAATTCTTTCCGGAAGTAATGCAATTAATGGCAGACGGGCTCCTTAATCCAAGATTTGAAGAACAGGAGTTTAAGGATCAAAAAGACAAGGAACTTCAAAATTTAAAGTTTGGGGAAAAAGATGCCGGTTATATAGCCAGCAACATTAGTAGCGCCCTGGCATACGGTAAAAAGCATCCTTATGGAGAGTTCGAAACCGAAGAATCTGTAAAAAGCGTAAGCCTGGCCGACGTTAAAAATTATTATAAAACTTACATCACTCCTAAAAAAGCTTATTTAGTGGTAATTGGGGATGTAAAGCCAGACGAGGTTAAAAAACTTGCCAAAAAATATTTCGGAGACTGGAAGAACGAGGCACCCAAAAACATTGAGCTGCCAGAAGTAAAAAATGTTGCAAACACTGAAATAGATTTTATAGATGTACCGAATGCGGTACAAAGTGAAATTAGAGTTCAAAATACTGTTGACCTGGATATTTCAGATGACGACTATTTTCCTGTGTTAGTAGCTAACCAGATCCTGGGAGGAAGTTTTGGAAGTTATTTGAATATGAACCTTAGAGAAGAACACGGCTACACTTATGGAGCCAGATCTTCTACCGGTGCCGACAAATATGCGAGTCGTTTTGTGGCTAGTACCAGTGTAAGAAATGAAGTTACGGATAGTGCGGTTGTGGAGATTTTAAAAGAAATTAACCGTATTAAAACCGAAAAAGTAGACGAAGAAAATCTTCAAAACGCAAAAGCGAAATTCGCAGGAGATTTTGTATTGAAACTTGAAAATCCGGCAACCATTGCCAGCTATGCACTCAGCATAGAAACAAATGATCTTGAGGCCGATTTTTATGAAAACTACCTTAAGCGAATAAATGCGGTTAGCCCTGATGACATTCAGCGTGTGGCTAATAAATATTTCAAGACCGATCAATTACAAATCGTTATTGCCGGTAAAGGAAGTGAAGTATTAAAAGGTTTGCAAAATATTGAATATAAAGGCAAAATCCTTCCCGTGAAATATTACGACAAACAGGCAAATCCTGTGGCCAAGCCAGACTTCGATAAAAAAGTTGACGCTTCAGTAACCGCAGAAAAAGTCTTCGGAAAATATATTGAAGCAATAGGTGGCCGTGATGTAGTAAATGATATAAAAAGCGTCGTGATACTTGCCGATGCTCAAATACAGGGAATGCAATTAAGCCTTGAGTTGAAACGATCTGAAGGAAAACTTTCTCAAAGTCTTTCTGTTGGAGGTAATGTAATGAGCAAACAGGTTTTCAATGGTGAAAATGGATTTGTCATCGCTCAGGGACAAAAAATCCCGTACAATGAAACCCAGGTGGAAGCAGCTAAAGCAGATGCAAATCCGTTCCCGGAATTAAAGGTAGGCGATACTAAGGTAACTGGTATTGAGCCTGTAAATGGCAAAGATGCCTATGTGGTTGAGATTAGTGAAAACACAAAGAACTTTTACGATACCGAAAGCGGACTTAAAGTTCAATCTGTAAAAACCGTTTCACAAAACGGCCAGACTATGACCATTCCAACAGGTTATGGTGACTATAAAGAAGTAAAGGGAGTGAAATTTCCTTTTATGATCTCTCAGTCTGCAGGCCCGCAAACTTTCGAATTTAAAGTTTCTGAAATCCTCATTAACGAAGGAGTTTCAGAAGAAGACTTTAAAGTGGAATAAGAATCAATAATAGTAAAGAAAAAGGCCGGCTAAATACCGGCCTTTTTTTATATAGCGTTTCTTCTGAACTTTGTAATGATATCCCTGGAGCGGTTTACTATAAATACGCCTATAAGTATAACCACCGCGGAAATTAGCTGTAAAAAACTAAATACTTCACCATCCAGTATCCCCCAGCCAACTGCTACCAATGGAATGGTATAGGTTACCGAAGCGGTGAAAACAGGATCTGAAATCTGTACCAGTTTATTAAAAATAATCATAGCCACTCCGGTTCCTATAATTCCAAGAATAGCCACAAATACTATCGATAATTTTAATTCGGAGTTGTATTCTGCTACCTCAAAAAAGCCAGTAGAATAGAGGATCACAAGAGCAGGGATTAGTAATACTGTAAAATTTCCCGCGGCGATTCCCAAAGGAGATATATCGCTCATCCTGGTTTTGAGAATATTTACATTCAGTCCATAACAGGCGGCGGCTAAAATCACAAAAAAAGAGTATAGGTAATTCTGATCAGGATTAATGCTGGCTCCTGTCAAAACCAATCCGGCAGTACCTAAAAGACCAATGATGATCCCGGTAATTTTATTCTGCGTAAAAACAGCACGGAATAATCATGCTCCAAAAATGAGTGTTAATAAGGG
>JAGXII010000005.1 GCA_024635735.1 Christiangramia sp.
AAAGGGAAAACCGTATCCTGGAAGAAAAGGTGTCTCAACGTACGGCTCAATTGAAAAAAAGTATCCACGATCTTGAAAATACTCAGGCCCAGTTAATTCAGTCTGAAAAAATGGCCAGTCTTGGTGAGCTCACCGCGGGGATTGCACATGAAATACAGAATCCCCTGAATTTCGTTAATAATTTTTCTGAAGTAAATTCAGAATTGATCGAAGAATTAAAAAATGAAAAAAGCAAGGAGGATGTGCTCAGGGATAAAGAACTTGAAGACGAACTCCTTCATGATATCGCCGAAAATGAGAAAAAAATACGGCATCATGGGCAGCGGGCAGATGCTATTGTAAAAGGAATGCTACAGCACAGCCGTAACAGTAGTGCCGAAAAAGAGCTTACCGATATCAATAAACTTGCAGATGAATATCTGAGGTTATCGTATCACGGCCTGCGCGCAAAGGATAAAACCTTCAATGCAAGCATGAAGACCGATTTTGATGAATCCCTGCCAAAGGTATATGTAGCTCCACAGGATATAGGTCGTGTGATCCTCAATTTAATAAACAATGCTTTTTATGCCGTAACGGAGAAAAAAAGAACTCTTAAGGATGGTGATTATGAACCCACGGTAATGGTGAGTACAGAAAAAGATGGGAAGTACATCAATATTAATATCATAGATAATGGTAATGGAATTTCGGCTGAGGATCAGGCAAAGATCTTTCAGCCATTTTTCACTACCAAACCTAGTGGACAGGGAACCGGGCTGGGGCTGTCGCTTTCCTATGATATCATTAAAACCCATGGTGGAATTTTAAAATTAAAAACCCATCAGGGGGTGCCGGTTACTCCCAATGGAAATCCTGATGAAATTATTGAAGAAGGAACCACATTCACTATTCAGTTGCCTTTGAGCCTGAATGGAAAGATGAAGGAGAATAAGCAATCAAAATAAAACTGAAAGAACATGAAAATATTGGTGGTAGATGATGAAAAAGACATGGAGGCACTTTTTCGTCAAAAGTTCCGAAGGGATATTAAAAACAGGCATCTGCAGCTATTTTTTGCTTTTTCAGGAAAAGAAGCGATGAAAATCTTACGGGAAAAAGATCCACCGGAAGTGATGTATGTGCTCTCCGATATCAACATGCCCGGGATGACGGGGATTGAATTGCTTAAAGAGATCAAGGCCCTTTACCCGGGCATGATGGTGAGCATGATATCGGCTTATGGGGACCATGAAAATTATAATAATGCGATCAAATCTGGGGCTAAACAGTTTTTCACAAAGCCTATAAATTTTGATTCGCTTAGGGAGGAAATAAATGCAATTATGAATTAACTTTTAAACGATTTAAAGACGGTGCCGGGACAAAACTTTGGGCTTACGGCATTTGTTTGAAAAGCAAGTTTAAATAAAGAAAAATATATACTATGGCTAAAATTCTGGTAGTAGACGATGAGGCAGATCTTGAGGTTCTGATAAAACAGAAATTCCGGAAAAAGATCCGGGACAAGGAGTATGAATTCCGTTTTGCGATCAATGGAAAGGATGCCTTGCAAAAGATTTCTGAAGATCCCGATGTGGATATTGTGCTTAGTGACATTAATATGCCTGAAATGGACGGGCTTACTTTATTGAGCAAACTTAGTGAATTGAGTCCGCTTATAAAGTCGGTAATCGTTTCGGCGTACGGCGATATGGATAACATTCGTACGGCCATGAACAGGGGGGCCTTCGATTTTGTGACCAAACCTATTAACTTTGAGGATCTTACTATCACCGTTGAGAGAACGCTTAAACACGCCAATCATCTAAAGGAAACCTTACGTGCGATCAAAGAGAATAATATCCTGAAAATGTACGTGGATGAAACTGTTCTTAATTTTATGAATAGCCGGGAATATGAGTCGTCTATTATGGAAAATGAGACTATTGAAGCTACGGTAGTTTTTATAGACATGTGCGGTTTTACCAGGATTAGCGAAACTGCACCTCCAAATACCGTGGTCTCCCTTATTAATAATTATTTTGATGTTATGGTAAAAGAAATTATGGATCAGGATGGTTTTATTGATAAATTTATAGGAGATGCCGTGATGGCGGTTTTCCGGGGAGATTATCATTTGGACAGAGCTATCGATGCGGCACTCGCGGTTCGGAATAAAATAAGTAAACTTCCCGTTCCCGATGATGGAAAGGAGAATTTCCAGCCTAAAGTATCAATAGGTATAAAGAGCGGGGAAATGATTTCAGGGAATATAGGTTCTGCCAGTTTAAGAAGGCTGGATTATACGGTGATTGGTGATACGGTTAATACCGCAGCCCGCTTACAGGATGCTGCAAAAGAAAACCAGATCGTCATTTCCGAAAGCTGCTATGAGAAAGTAAAAGAATCATTTAAATGCAAAAAAATAGGAGAAATAAATATGAAAAATAAAGCCAAGCCTTTAACAGCCTATGAGGTAATTGAATAACTTAAAAACATTAATAGTCCATGGAAAATACTGAAGAAGAAATAAAGGTAGCACCACATGTAAAAAATAAACATACAGATGATCTTATTGACCATTATTGGGGTAGTATAAGCTATGTAGCTTCGCTTATTAAGGCATCTGAACTAAAAGCAGGTTTAATTCTTTCCTTTTTCGGGATACTGCTCAATTTTATTTATCCGAATTTAGATGCGGTGGTAAGCCATTTTGAGAATGTACTTGTAATAGATATATTATTAGGTTTGTGGTTCCTGTCTACTGTAATGTCTATTTACTACAGTATTCGGTGTTTTATGCCACGTATCGAGGCTAAGTATGAGAAGAATATCTTTTTCTTTGGAGATGTAATCACAAAATTTGGAGGTATTAAGGATTTTGCGAGAACTTTCTATAAAATAAGTCTGGATGAGGATCAGCTATTCGATCATCTTGGGCAGCAGATATTTATAAACTCTAAAATCGCTTCCTTAAAATTTAAAAACGTGAACAAAGCCCTTAAGTTCCTTGCCCTGGGCCTTTTAATTATGCTGGTCATCACGATTTATTACGTTATCACTTCCTTTTAAAAGGGATGAATAAGAATTATTGAATATTAATTAAAATATGTACTCATGGGAATATTCTGGGATCTTTTACAGGAAGACGAATTAAAAAAGCAGCAACAACAGGCCGATGGTCTGGAAGAGCGTGTGGAACTACTCGAGACAGAATTGGCTCAAACAAAAACGCTATTAAGAAAAACGCTGGAAGTGCTGGAAAAACATGTTCAGGTAGATATAGATGGTGATGGGCATTTGGGCTAGCACCCTTATTTATTTTTCCCTGGCTCTGGCTATGATATACTGATCAAAATTCTTATCATCGGCGATGATCTCAAAAAATTCCTTTAGAAATTTCTGAGATTTCTCGTATTCGTATTCATTTTCAAAATAAGGCTCTACACTGGCGATGATCTGCATATACCGATCTTCATTTTGTAAAAATTCACGGCGCACCTGATCAAAAATTGCCCTGTCCCTTTTATAACCTCTGAAATATCTTTCGGTAACGCTATTGATGGGTAATTTTTCATTCTGGATTGTTGACACCACTCCATAAGAGGGATCTACAAGTCCCGCCATATCAAAGTCATAAGGGATGGGAATTATTTTCCCTTTAAAGAACAGAAGTTTTCCATTATGTCTATAGGCATTGGAAAAATCGGTATTGCCAATCATAAATTGAAAAAAGTCGTTTCTAACCGAGTTGAGGTCATCCTGCGCCAGAGGATGCACAAAGCGTTTTATTTCGTTCGCATCGTACCTGTCGGCAACTTCATCTATATCTTCAATAAAAAATCCTTTTACCAGATGTTCCTTGAGCTTATTTCTTTTCTCTTCCCCTAAAGTAACCTCCAGTAACCGCGTTTTAAAGTGAAACGGACTCACTAGCTCATACAGTTTATAGGCAAGATATTCCTCGATCACATTGTCATTATTACTGCCATAGGTGAAACATGGCAATACCATTTTGAGTTTTTTATCTTTTTCAAAAAGCGTATTCTTCCTTTCAAATTTTTTGATTTTAATTTTTAACGGAGGATAATAACAATTTTTGAGTCTGAAATTGCCCCGTACTCTAATCTCGACGTCCAGAGAATCCCAGCTGTCATTTTCCAGAAAGTACATCCTGGAATCCATATATGTACTGTCATTTGTAATAGATCTAATCTCTTTTATAGAGAAACTAAGACTAACGGGGAGGATATTATTTGAAAGAAAAAGAGGGTTGGTTTTGTCGAATTCGTATTCCTTAGTAACTTCTTGAGAATTAGAAATGTGCGTGGTTGTTAGAAAGAGCAGTAATAGAAAATATAGTACTTGCTTTTTCATTTCTTTATAGTTAGATTTATAATGAATTTAAGAAATTTAAATCATAAATCTTTATCTCTCCATAATAAATTTCAGGACCTGGATTACCCTGGCCGCCGCATTTATAATTACCTATCTCACCTACCGGTTTGAATTTGATTTTTCAGTAGATCTTACCCTTCTAAGCATTGCAATAGTTTTTCCACTGGTCTTTAGTATAAGAGGTTCTTTTAGAAGAAGGGAAAAGGCCCTGCAGCATCTTAGTCAGTTTAGAAGTTCCTTAAAGACGCTTTATTATTTCATGATGAGCGATCCCGGTTTAAGTGATGAAGCTAAAAAGGAAATGCAGGACATTCTGCTGGAAATCAGTGAATCTGCCATGGAACATCTAAAATATAAAGACCGCCCAATAAAAGATCTGGACGAAACCATCAATAAGGTACAGCTATTTGTTATAGCCCACAGGGAACAAATATCAAGAAAGATACGCGATCGTATTTTCAGGTTTATGAGTGATCTGCACGAGTCTATGGAAAATCTACATGCAATCAATATTCATAGAACTCCGCAAAGTTTAAAGGCTTACTGCAAGTTATTCCTGTACCTATTTCCATTTATTTACGCGCCGGTAATTATTAATAATCTTGGAGCCGATTTCCCTCATTTTGTTGCGTATGCAATAGTTTTATTGACAGAATTCATTCTCATCAGTCTTTATAATATCCAGGATCAGTTAGAGTATCCCTTCGATGATTATGGCGTGGACGATATTAATCTTGACGCCTTTAAATTAGATCGCAACTAGCTATTCATAGGTTAGAATAGTGGCAAAACCCCGGAATTTTTAATATTTTTCAGAAAGTTTGTGGAATTTTTGCCATATCTGTAAATCGTTGTTTCACAATTATTTACTAGTTTAGATGGTTGTTTTATTTTTAAAATAATTTGTCTTTTGAGGATGGGATATTCAGCCTTAATGCCGAAAAAAATAGTAAAATCAATCAAAAAAAAATTATGGAAAACGAAAAAGACCACTGGACAAAAATTGAATTACAGATTTATATTTTAATGCTTTGTGCGAATGCAGATATGCAGGAAACCAAAGAGGAAATCGATATAATTAAATCTAAGGTAGATGACGAAACTTTTGCTAAGGTATATAAAGAATTTTGTGCAGATACTCAGGATGAAAGTTTGACCAAGATCGAAAAAAATATTGCGATACATCATTATTCTCATCGGGAGCTTAATCAAATTCGGAAAGAAATGAAGGAGGTTTTCTTTACCGACAAAAATTTTAAAATGATGGAGAGAAATCTTGAGCGTATATTGAATAATATGCTGTATTAAGTTTTTTTCCAGAAATCTGAATGCTAAAATTCTTCAGAAATATTCGCCACAATTTAGCTGCTCATAATCGTTTCAGGAATTATACACTGTATGCATTGGGAGAGATTATTCTGGTAGTAATAGGAATCCTGATAGCCCTTCAAATAAATAACTGGAATGAATCCCGAAAGGAAAGGAAACGGGAAAAAATGTATCTGGAATCACTGCAATCAGATTTGCAGGAATCTCAATCGGAACTTAGAAGAGTAATCAAAAAGACCGATACCATTGCCACTAATCAGCTTCTGGATTACTCTATAGATGCCTTTCAAATGCCAGCAGCCCGTGTATTCGACAGTCTTATATTGAAAACATTCGGGTATACTATTGCGATGACCAATGAAGGGAAGATTAATGATATTAGCGGTTCAGGCGACCTCAAAGTGATTCGCAATGATAGTTTAAGGCGAATGATAGCCTCCTGGAATGCCGGGTTTAAAATGATAAGAGAAAGAGAAGATTTGCTCAAGGAAGCATTCGACAAGAATCGGAATTACCTGGATAGGCAAATAGACCTTTTTAACCTGAGACTGGATAAAAACCTGATGGATGAAGAAACGCGAAAATATATTGTAAACAATAATGAATACCGGAACAGGTTTATAGACCTTATAAGGAATGCAATGTATACAGGAATAAGATCAGCAGCCTGGATACCATGCTCGCGATTACCCGTAAGGAACTCAAAATTTTTTGATCTAAATAAAATCCGGGAAATTGGTGAATTGATACCTGTTCATCAATTTTCAGTAACTTCGAGTGATTTTTTTAATCTTCGTTAATTTTAAATTTCTATGAAGCAACTCTCCAGCCTCCTGGTTTTACTCTTTCTTTTTTCCATTTGTAGTTTATCCGCTCAGGTAGATACCAGAAAGGATTCTTCCCTAAGAGCCAATCTTTATGAGTTTTCCAGGACCAGTGCCGTTTCCGGAAGGGAAAGTGAAGCGGTGAATTATATAAAATCTGTTCTCCCAGGGACGGAACTGCAACAGGATAATTTGGGGAACCTTTATTTGGTGATAGGTTCCGGTTCACCAAGAAAGTTGCTTACCACTCCATTGGATGAACCCGGTTATGTTATAAGCGAGATCCTCAACAATGGTTATTTAAAAATCGCGCCCGTAGGTTTGCATGTTGGTCCTTTAACCCATCAGTTTATGGAAGGCCATGAAGTGCATATCAACACTTCTAATGGTGGCGTTACCGGAGTTTCTACGGTGCCATCCATGCATTTTGAAAGGTTGAGATCCATAAGTGAAAGCTCTAAAAAACCCTTTGAGTGGCAGGAAGCTTTTATAGATGCAGGAGTTTCTTCTTCTGATGAAATTACAAAAAAAGGAATTCAAAAACTTGACCCGATAACACTGAATAAAAAACCGGTACTATTTGGAAATTCCCTCATTGCCGCACCCTCGATGAAAGTAAAATCGGCCGCAATAGCTTTAGCGGCAGTTGCAAATTCAATAAACGCCAAAAATATTAAAGGAACCGTAGTGATAGCCTGGACTACCCTGGAATTGCTAAACGGGAAAGGCCTGGAAGCCATAATAAATGAACAGGGACCTTTTGATGAAATCTATCGCTTTAACCGATTTTTACAATCAGATAAAATAAATGAAAACCTCCTTACGAATGAGGAATTTAAAACAGCTCCCGGAGAAGGGTTTCTAAATCTCAAACCCGATCATTCCTTTTACACTCCTGCCTCCACCATCAGTTTTAAGGACCAGCCTATTCAAGAAGTGGGAATTGCATCTCTTTATTCATATACTCCGGTGGAAACTGTTTTAGAAAATGATATTAAAAGACTTATTGATTACTGGCTAAAAGCTGCGGGTATTAAAAGTTCCTATCAACCACTTAAAACAGGAAAAGTAGAAAGGAATGAAAAGACCTACAATACTTTTACTGAAGAAAATGACCTTGTGAAAAAACTGGTCGGGCAATATGGAGTGAGTACAGCCGAAAATGAAGTTCGTGAATTTGTACTTTCTGAATTACCTTCCTGGGCTAATCCAAAAGTGGATGAAAAGGGGAATGTGATTGTTTCCTTCGGAAAAGGGAATGAACATTCTGTATTTGTAGCCCATATGGATGAAACAGGTTACCTGGTAAATTCCATACGCTCCGATGGAAAGCTGGTTTTGGAAACTAAAGGCGGAATGTTAGCGTGGATCTGGGAAGCCCAGCCGGCTATTGTACACGCTAAAAACAATGAAATTACTGCGGTTTTTGAGCCAAGAGAGAATTACCTGGAAGCTGAAAACAGGAACTTACCATCCGCATTAATTGTAAATGCAGGATTTTCTTCAGCAGAAGAAGCCAGAACAGCGGGCATTGAGCCGGGTAAGACTTCGGTTACCATGCCAAAAGAAATGTTGAGACTTAGCGAAAACAAAGCTACCGCCAGAGGTTTTGACGACAGGGTAGGATGTGCGGCGTTGTTACAAAGCTTAAAGAATATAGATCCAAAGCAGGTTCAGCAAAAAGTAACATTTATCTGGGCTGTAGAAGAAGAAATAGGATTAAACGGTTCTGCATTTGCCGAGCAAAATCTCAGAGATGCAAATACTGTTTATCCCATAGATACCTATGTTTCTTCAGACGATCCTTATACCCAGGAAACCTTTGCGGGCTGCCCTTTAGGAGACGGCGCGGTAATTCGTGTGCTGGAAAGTATCAATTTTATAAGCCGCGATAATTTAGAGAAGGTAAAAGAGCTGGCCCGTAAAAATTCCATAAAAACTCAATATGGAATGACAGCTGGAGGGACAGACGGGCAGGCATTTTTAGGATATGGAATTCCGTCCATACCACTTTCCTGGCCTGGCCGATATTCACATTCACCCGTAGAAATTATGGATTTCAGGGATATGCAAAATCTGGTAAAATTAATTGAGGTTCTTGTTAAGCAGTAATCATCAAAATGAAGTCTGATATAATTTTGAAATGCAGCAATTCTGAAAATCCTGATTTTCTGGAATTGGTGAAACACCTGGATGCCGATCTGGCTATCAGGGATGGTGATGAACATGAATTCTACAATCAGTTTAATAAACTCGATGCCATAAAAAATGTGGTGGTAGCTTATTTGAATGGAGAGGCAGTGGGCGCCGGAGGCATTAAACAGTATTCGCCCGGAATAATGGAAGTAAAAAGAATGTTTGTATTACCCGAAAACAGAGGTAGAGGAATAGCTGCTGAAATTCTTAAAGAGCTGGAAAAATGGGCCGGTGAACTCGCTTTTAAAAAATGTATTTTGGAAACTGGCATCAGGCAACCCGAGGCTATTGCCCTCTATAAAAAGTGCGGGTATAAATCCATTCCGAATTACGGACAGTATAAGGATGCGCCAGGCAGTGTATGTTTTGGGAAATTGCTTTAGATCTTAAGCCAATAAATTCAGCCAGGATAGTGTTTAAAGATGAGAAAATTTAGGAGCTGTATAAGTTTTTCTTTTTCAGGATGTTGAAAAAAAATAGTAATTTACTTCAGAATACTATTACTACAACTATCAATCAACAATCCAATTATGAAAGCACTCTTACTTCTGCCTCTCTCATTATTCATTTTTTCATTTCATCTCGGCGCTCAGGAAATTAACACCGAGGATACCCGGCTCCTTTCAGCACCGGCAATAAGCGATTCTAAAATCGCGTTTATTTATGCTGAAGATCTCTGGGTATCCAATAAGGATGGGTCTAATCCAAGACGCCTAACCGTGGATGAAGGAGTTGAAAGCTTTCCTGTATTTTCCCCTGACGGAAAAAGTATCGCTTTTAGTGCTGAATATGACGGAAATACCGATGTTTTTATTGTTCCAACCGAAGGGGGCGTACCTAAACGACTTACCTGGCATCCCTATGCCGATTACGTAAGGGATTTTACGCCTGATGGGAAAAATGTACTTTTCGTATCTCAACGCGGGGTTTTTACCAACCGGTATTCGAAACTTTTTCATGTAAATATTGAGAATGGAAATGTGGAAGAACTTAAAATTCCTCACGGCGTATGGGCCAACTATAAAGCCGATGGAAAGAAAATAGCCTATACTCCGCTTGCTGATCGATTTCTACAGTGGAAGCATTACCGCGGCGGTACCCAGACCAGAATATGGATTTATGATACAGATTCTTATGAGGTAGACGAAATTCCAAAACCAAAAGAAGGAAGTAACGATACCCAGCCACAATGGATGGATGGGAAAGTATATTTTAGAAGTGATCGTAATGGGGAATTTAACCTTTTTAGCTACGATCCCTCTTCTGAAGAAGTAAAGCAGCTAACCAATTTTCAGGATTTTCCGGTTCTTAGTATAGGAGCAGGAAACGGAAAAATAATCCTGGAACAGGGCGGTTATCTGCATGTTTTTGATCCTGCTACAGGAAATTCTGATAAATTAAAAATTGGTATTGCGACAGACCTTTTGGAATTAAGGCCAAGATTTGTAAAAGGAGATCAATATGTGAGAAGTGCCTCTATTTCGCCAACGGGAGCAAGGGTAGTTATGGATTTTAGAGGGGAAATTATTACTGTTCCTGCAGAAAAAGGAGATCCTCTTAATATTACCAATTCGCCCGGAGCGCATGAAAAATATCCTGTCTGGTCTCCCGATGCGAAGACCATCGCATACTTTTCAGATGAAAGTGGTGAATATGCCCTTCATTTATACGACCAGAATGAGAACGCTCCCACTAAAAAAGTTAAACTGGACGGAGCAGGATTTTATGCCTATCCGCATTTTTCACCAGATAGCCGAAAGATCGCTTTTGTAGATAATAGTCGAAGCCTATACATGTATAACAGGGATAAGGATAAGGTGAGCAAAATTGCTTCAGATGTGCTTTATACGCCCGGAGTTTTCAGGGAATTATTTGGAGACTGGTCCCATGATTCCAACTGGATCACCTATACCATAATTACAGATACTAATTTTGAACAGGCCTTTGTATATTCTATTTCTGAAAATAAATCCTGGCCAATTTCTGACGGATATTCCAATGTAACCAGTCCGGAATTTGATCCCAGCGGTAAATACCTGTATATGCTCGCTTCTACCGATGCGGGGCCTGTGGTAAACTGGTTCGATCAGTCTAGCCAGGATATGGAAATGAGCAGTTCTTTTTACCTGGTTACTTTACAAAAGGATGTGGTTTCCCCATTTTTTAAAGAAAATGATGTGGAGATCATTCAGAAAACCGAAAAGGAAGAAGAGAAAAAGAAAAAGGCTGAAGAGGATAATAAAGAGATTCCGGTTCCACCTTTAAAAATAGATTTTGAAAATCTTCAATACCGTATCGTGGATATTCCTATTCCGCCAGGTGTTTATGATGAACTGAATGCGCCAAAAGAAGGGCAGCTTTATTATTTAAAACATACCCGTCATCAGGAAGGCCCCGGTGATCTTCGTAAATATGATATCAAAGAGAAAAAGGATACGCTTATCATGCCAGCGGATTATTATGAGATTTCCGCGAATAATGAGAAGGTACTTTACAGAGTTGATTCAAAAATGTGGGTGGCCAGTCTTGGTCAGAAACCTGATAAGCCGGCCCTTAATCTGAGTAGTGTGCAGGTGAAAATTGATCCGCAGGCCGAGTGGGAGAATATTTTTAACGAGGCCTGGAGAGTAAACAGGGATTATTTTTATGATCCCGGGATGCACGGGGTTGACTGGGAGGCGATGAAGGAAAAATACAGTCAGTTTCTACCCGATGTCACTACCAGAAGCGATCTCTATCAGGTGATGGAATGGATGTTTAGCGAGCTGGGAGAGGGTCACCACCGATTCTCAAGTCGGGGTGATCACATGAATGAACCAGAAATGATCAAAGGAGGTTTGTTAGGGGCAGATTATGTAGTTGAAAATGGCCGTTACCGCATCAAAAAAATCTACGGAGGGCTTAACTGGAATCCTCAAATGCGTTCTCCGCTTACAGAACCCGGGGTAAACATCAGGGAGGGAGATTATATCATTGCCGTAAACGGGGAAGAGGTGACCGCCCAGGATAATCTCTATAAATATTTTGAAAATACCGCCGGAAAGATCGTAACCCTAACCGTGAGTTCATCTCCCAATAATTCCGGTAGCCGTAAGGAGAAAGTAACACCTGTAGATAATGAATGGGCCTTGCGAAACCGGGACTGGGTAGAAGGTAATATTAAGAAAGTAGATAAAGCTACAAACGGGCAGGTAGCCTATGTGTATGTTCCTAACACGGCAGATGCCGGGCACGAGTATTTTAAACGATATTTCTTTCCGCAGGCCAATAAAAAAGCGGTAATTATAGATGAACGATTTAATGGTGGCGGCCAGCTAGCCGATTATTATATTGATATTCTGAAAAGGCCAAGACAGTCTTTCTGGAATTACCGCTACGGTAAAGATCAGAAAGCACCGGGCGCTTCCATACAGGGTCCAAAAGTTATGCTTATTGATGAAACTGCAGGTTCCGGAGGGGATTATCTCCCATGGATGTTTAGAAAATTTGGACTGGGAACGATCATAGGGAAAAGAACCTGGGGCGGACTCGTTGGCGTTCTTGGTTTTCCCGAATTTATTGATGGCGGGAGTGTAACTGCTCCTAATTTGGCTTTTTATTCTGAAAATGGCTTCCGCGTGGAAAATGAAGGTGTGGCTCCGGATATTGAGGTCGAGCAACTGCCAAAAGAGGTGATCAATGGCCATGATCCGCAGCTTGAGAAAGCCATCGAAGTAGTAATGGAAAAGCTGAAACAGAATCCGCCGGAAGAAGTAAAAAGGCCTCCGTATCCCGATAAAATGAAGAAAAATTAAAAAAAATCTCCTCTCTTTAACCGGGAGGAGATTAGCTATAAATTTCACTAAAAATGTCCGGTCGAGCATAGTTGGGACTCACAATATCACCAATGATGTCCGGTCGAGCGCCTGCCTGCCGGTAGGCAGGGAGTCGAGACCTATTAAAACTTTTTAAAATGAAGCTATATTATGTTTATATCTTGCTCTGTAGTGATGGATTAACCTATACAGGCATCACAAACAATCCGGACCGGCGTTTCGAAGAACATCAAAACGGCTTGAACCGAACTTCATTCACTTACCGCCGCAGACCGGTAAAACTAATTTTTCAGCAGGAATTTAATGAGATAGATCAGGCTATTTAATTTGAAAAGAAGATCAAAAAATGGAGTGCCGTTAAAAAATTGGCTTTGGCAAATGGTGATTATGATTTGCTGCAACTTCTTGCTCAATGCAGAAACCAAACAAGTTCAAAATTCCGGAAAATAGGAATAGGTCTCGACTCCGCTCGACCTGACATATCAAATAATGAATGATAAATTTTTTTAGAATTATCCGTGAGAAACTTGTGGGTGGCAACCGCTTCCCTCAAATTTATTAAACGAGGCATGGCAAAATATTGATGAGACCCGGTATATCATCGCGTTTCACACTTTAACAAGTCAGAATTTTTTTCCCTCACTCTTTATGATAATTACTACCTCCAATTACTGGGGCAGACTGAAAAGTTGTTTGCGCTGCTTGAACAATATCATTCCGGAAATTGAAGAATTATTCCGGGTGAATTTTAGAAAGACTCTTTTCCACAGCCGAACTTTTTTTAACTTTAGGCCAAATTTAAAACACTTCCTTTGCAACCGTACAGAAGCCTGCTGTTTGCTTTTATTGCTTTTTTAATCGTTGATAATTTCCAGGCTCAAACCGATACCTCTAAAATCACCCGGCTAAATCCGGTGCTCATTACCGCCTATAAACCCAAGCCTTTAAAGGAATTGTCTATAAATATTTCGGCGGTTAAAACCGACAGCCTTTCGTTCAGGGGAAATTATTCGCTGGCAGATATAATCGCCACTACGCCTGGAGTGGAATTGCTTAGTACCGGTCCGGGAATTTCAAAGCCGGTAATACGCGGACTTTCCGGAAATCGTATCCTTATTTTGCTTAATGGACTAAAGTTTAAAAACCAGCAATGGCAGGAAGAACACGGGATGGGTCTGGCCGATTTTGGGATCTTCCGGGTTGAGGTGATCAAAGGTCCGCTGAGCGTTCTATACGGTACCGATGCCCTTGGAGGAATGATCAATCTTATAGATAAGCCAAATCCGGAAGCCGATTCCTGGAAGGCCGATGCTTCCTTAAAATTCAATTCAAATACACTGGGCGGATTATTTCAGGCCGGATACCAGGAAAATAATAGCAGTACCTGGTGGAACCTGAGACTGGGGTTGGAGAATAATGCCGATTATTCCGATGGAAATAATGACCGGATTTTAAACAGCCGCAATGACGTTTATTATCTCAAGGCCGGCTATGGTTTTAAAAGAAAGAACTGGACATCTAATAATACCTTTACCAGCACTTACACACGCTCCGGATTTATTTTTAATGATATTTACGATTTTATTGAACCAGATGCGAGATGGAGCCGAAAGCTTAGTGAGAATCCTGCCCATCTTGTTTTGCTGAATCTGTTGTCTTCTGAAAATAATTTTCAGCTTAAAGATGATTCCCGCTTGCATTTAAATCTTGGAGTTCATTCAAACAGGCGCATGGAAAATGAGGGCGGCGGAAAGATTAGCCTGGACATGCACTTGCTCAATATTCAGTATTTATTGAAATGGGAAAAACGACTTTCTGAAAAGAATAAGCTGGTACTATCCAACCTGGCCTCTTTTGAAGATAACACCAATTACGGCGCCCGGAAACTGGTGCCCGATGCGAACATGCAGGAAGCAAATATTTCCGGCTTTCTGGAAACTTCACTTTCCGGAGAATTTATCCTGGAGAACGGGATGGGAATTGGAGAAAAATATATTAAAACCTTTTTCACTCCGCGTCTAAATGGGCCCGAAGAAGAAAACGATCCGTTTGAAAAATTTTCCTGGTACTATAATTTCTATTCCGGATTTTCATGGCTTCCTTCAAAAGATTTCAACTTAAAATTTAATGTGGCTACCGGCGTGAGAGTTCCCAATCTTGCCGAGCTTTCCTCAAATGGCCTGCATGAAGGTATCTTTACCTATGAAATTGGAGATCCCAATCTTGAAAATGAAAAGAATTATTCCTTTAATCTGAACCTTAATTATCAAACACAAAATTTCGGGTTTTCCCTTAGCCCGTTTTACAATTATTTTTCCAAATTTGTTTACCTGGCTGAGACGGCAGAAGATTATTTCGGATTTCCGGTATTTCGATACAGGCAGCAGGATGCCCGTCAGTACGGAACAGAAGCGGTAATTAATTTTGAGCCGGTTGAAAACTGGAAAAATCGCCTGGTCTATTCCGGAATGATAAGCAAAACGATCAATGGCAATTATACGCCCTATCTGCCTGCTCAAAAATTGAAATATCATCTGGACTATTCGATGAAACCAGATTTTGTAAGGGAATTGAATATTTATTCGGAAGTTGATTATGCCTTTGAGCAGAATAAGACCGCGCCCAACGAGATCGCTACCGGAGATTATTTATTGCTGAACCTTGGGGCTTCTGCAAGTTTTGATCGCGGGAACAAACATTTTGAGATAGGAATTAGCGCGAATAATCTTTTGAATGAGTCTTATTACGATCATCTATCCCGATTCAAGAATTATGGATTGCTGAATATGGGAAGAAATATTATACTTACATTTAAATTGAACTTTGGCGGGACGATGTCGCAATCATGAAAATAAAATTACTTTGCATTAGTCTTCTTTTTACCTGGATCTTTCAGATAGGTTTTCCATATCTCAAATACGAATTGAGACGAAGGGACTGCTGGGAACAGTTTGTGAATAATAAAAATGACTTCTCTCCAAGGGAAATTCAGCAGTTTAACTTCAATGAAATCGAAAACCGGCTAAGCTGGGAAAAAGAGAATAAAGAATTCCGGCTGGATAGTAATTTTTACGATGTAATTAGCATTGAAGAATCAGCGGCTGCTAAAATTATATCGTGTGCAGCCGATAAAGATGAAGATGCATTGCTTAGAGCTTACGAGCAGTTTTTAAAGCATCGGCAAAAGCAAAAACCGACTTTTAAATTTAAAAAACTGGCTTACTTTTTTGAACTGACTCCTGATATTGAATTCGGGGTTTTCCATCAAAAGGAAAGGGCTGTAAGTTTTGAGAAATACTTTAAGAATATCTCTTCTAAAGTTTCATCACCGCCTCCGAAAGCTATCTCTTGATCACTTTTTTTATCCTGAACAATGTTTCAGGGAAACACTCTTATTTTATTATTAATGTCAAAGCCTATTTGGCAAAATCAGAATCATTCAAATTACTATGAAAAATATTTTGAAAGCGGCTTTGCTGCTGTTTATTGCTGTGAATCTAAGTTCATGTGAAAAAGATGAAGGTATTCCACCTGAAATTAATTTTAAAACCGGAGCTGGATATACCGGCACAGGCGGGACGTTTGCGTCCGGAGCCGACTTAAAAGTGGGTATAGAAGCTGATAGAACCGAGGATAAAGACAACCTCAAAGTTTTTAATGTTTCTAAATCTGTAGACGGTGCGCCTGCAACAACTGTTTTAAATTATCAGTTACAGGATAGTGAAGGAGAGCATTTCTCTTATGACTATACTGAAACTCTGGAAGGTGAAAGCGGGCAGGTGTTTGTCTACACCTTTACCATTACTAACAGGGATGGAATTACCAACCAGTTAAAGTTAAATATTACGATTCAATAAAAATGTCCCTCAACATTTTTAGGCCGGCACCCTTGGTGCCGGCTTTTTTTATTTCCTGATTTCGCCTAAAATATTTTAATAGACTTATAGAAATTATGAATGAGTAAAGCCGACTCATTCTTCGTAATCATGCTTAAATTGCAGGAAAAATAAAGAATTGCCAAGAACCAAGAAGTCATTAGAAACCAATAAAATAAATTTCAGGGAGAGTTTTGCTTCGCTGAAATTCGTGCCTCGCTTTTTTAAAGAAATTAGAAAGGTGAATCCTCTGCTCTTTTACGCGAATGTGATTGGGCGTACCTTAAATGCTATCCTGCCGGTGGTTATGCTATGGCTGGGGAAACTAATTATTGATGAGGTAGTGTTGCAGATCGCTGCAGAAAACAAGGACCTTAGTCATCTCTGGGTTCTGGTGGGCGCCGAATTCCTGCTGGCCATTCTTTCCGATCTACTGAGC
>JAGXII010000029.1 GCA_024635735.1 Christiangramia sp.
GCTCTGGATTGACCCAGCTGACTTTATCTTTCCAATCATCAATAAAACTAACAATATATGCTTCTTTTGTTCCACCGGCCTTTAATCCTCGCAACCCTCTTCCTATCATTTGGGTCATTAAAATAGAGGATATGGTGGGCCGAGCCAGAAATATGGTTTGCACTCCCGGAAGATCTGTTCCCTCAGTAAGAATATTTACGTTGATTAAAACTTCTATTTCTCTACTTCGGAATTTGTCTATTTTTTCTTTGTTGTCTTCTTTGACGCCGGTCATTTTATCTCTAATTGCCGATACTACAAATTCTGCCTTTACCCCCTGGGCCTGAAATAATGTTTTAAGAGCAATTGCATTATCTACATTTAAGGCGAAAACGAGAGTTTGTTTATATTTGTCTTTTTCTTTAAGGTATTGGTTTACGATTACAGCATTCCTCTGGCTATTTTCAGCTATCGATTTTGCAATATCTTTCCCAATGGACTCAATATCAAAATATTTTAAATTATCCAGTTGTTTTTCATTTAGCTGGCTGGTCATATCAAATTCAGTTTGAATTTCCTCAAAAACAGGTTCTGACAAAATGCCACGTGCAATTAATGTGCGGAGGTCAACTTTATAAATAATATCATTAGAAAAAACTTTTTGAAGTGCTCCCTGTTCATTTTCAGCTGTTCGAAATGGGGTCGCGGTTAATCACAAAATTTTAAATTTGCTGACTTTCCCTCTGATGTTGTCTATCAACTTCCTGTAGGTTTTTGCTGTTGCGTGATGGGCTTCATCAATAACCAGAAATACCTCGTCCTGTTCTTTTAACCAATTATTGTATAGGTGATCAAATCCCGAATTTAGGCTATCCTTACTTGAAATAATTATATCATCAGTGGGCTTTATGTTCACCGGTATATCGTGGATACCTGAAATGATTCTATAATTAAAAGAAGATTTGCTTCCGAAAACATCTTTAAATGCCAGTCTTTCGTGAAAAGTAGCTTTAGCTTGTTCCAGAAGCTCATGTCTATGGGCTATCCACAGAACCTTTTTACCTTTTGCTAAATAATTTTGTGCTAACCAATACGCAGCTGTAAGTGTTTTTCCTCCTCCAGTTGGTACAACTAACAGGCCTGAAAATATATCACCATTAGATCTCCCAATTTGGGATTGTAATTTTTGGATTGCTTCCTCCTGGTGTTTATATAGTTTTATTCCACTGTTCTCATTTACAACGGATACTGTTCCTGCATTTTTATAGCTAACTTCTTCCTTTCCTTTACTCATAGCTTTTCTTTTAATTTTATGGCCGTTAAATCTCAAGGTAATTGTTTCCCCACGTTTAAAATTCCTAATAGAGTTCTGTTTCTTTCTTCCTTTCCATATTGAAATGTTGTTTCTTTGAAACTGGCTATCTATTTGATCAATTAGTTCAAATTTCCTACGGTTACCCATACCGAACCAGGTCAGGAAATTTTCGTACTTGCGGTAGACGAAACCTCTTTCCTCATTCTGGATCTGGTCGATAAGTTTTTTGCAAATTTGTTGAAGGTGGTCTGATTCCATTATTTTTAAAGATAATAAATCTCAGGCAGCCGTCAATTATTGCGCAACGGGTGGATTTCATTATTGAGAATGGTACGCAGCTGGTTTTCTATTATGATTGTTCAGCTAAATATTCCTGCCAAATCCTTTCCATTCATCTCTATGCACTACGGGACTATCATAATCGGGCAATTTTACTTCTGTTAGTTCATTTTACTCTTGCTTTCAAATTCTCCTGTTTCTGGACATTGGATATAGTCGTAGCGGGTTTTAAATTCTAAATCTAATTTTAAATTAAAAAAGTGATCAATACCCCCAATCACTATGCGCAATGGGCAAACTGTTTAATTCATCCCTATGTAATCGCCACTTCGGCATAAACTCATCAAGATGGGCTATGAAACGATGATTATGGTTTCGCTCTAAAAGATGAACCAATTCATGGACAATAATATATTCCAGGCAAATCTTAGGCTTCTTTGCTAACTCTAGATTTAGCCAGATTCGTTTTGCCTCAATATTACAAGCTCCCCATTTGGTTTTCATTTGTTTGACTCTCCAGTCATTTGAACTAACTCCTATTTTCTCTTCCCATCTTTTAATTAATTGAGGAGCCTGCTTTTTCAGTTCCGCCCTGTACCACTCTTTTAACAATTCTGCCCTTCTTATTTTAGGTGTTCCCGGTCTGCAGTAAAGAAGTATCTTTTTATTTCCTTTCAACTCCACCTTGTTTTTGTCTTCAGCATCAATAACTTCCAATAAGTATCTTTTTCCCTGAAAATAGTGGCTTTCTCCTGAAAGGAACTCACGGGGAACTTCCCTGGCTTGCTCTTCAAAGCTCTTCACCTGCTTTTTGATCCATCCAAGCTTGGAGATTGTAAAGAGGCGTAAAACCTCCTTATCTGTCTTATCAGGGGCTGATAAACGGATTCTGCCATTTGGCGGGTAAACAGCCAAATGCATGTTCTTGATATCCTTCCTCACCACATCAACTTTGATGCTTCCAATCTCTATCGTCTCCAATTAATATTCTTTTTGAGCCTTAATGATCTCCATTAATTCTTCGGTTCTTTCATCATCTTTGATCAACTCATTTACGGCAAGCTTGAGCTTTCTCTCTCTAATCCCGCCATCTCGCCAATCATCCAGCTTACTCGTTCGAATAACATTATCCAGTGCCAGGGCAAGCATTTCATTCTCATCCAGGTTATCATACAATGCTCTTTTTGCAGGAGAAGTTAGGGTCTTCGGATAATTATTCTTTTGATCGGAACCAGTTAATTCATCTGCCAGTCGTTTGATTTGTTCCAGATATTGTTGATAGGAAATAGTTTCAGTTTTTCTTTGCTGAATAAGCTCATCCAGCAAAAGAGACATCCTATTGTAATATTTCGGATTCGTCTGTGATTCTTCAATAATGACCTTCCGGACATTATTCTCAATGGTTTCCGCTACGGCTTCCTTTTGTTTTTTGCCCTGATATTCTTCGTCTGGATCACTGAGCTTGACGATCAAATCCACAAGAGACCGATTCTCAAAATCAGATAATTTCTTACTGCTGTGCGCATCTAGGTACATGTCCATTAACTGACGCATTCCAGGTTCGAACTTTTTAAAATCTACCTGCTCTCCACTTGCCAGTTTGATAGTATCCCGCACATCAGTAAAATATTTCACCTCCTCTTTAATACTCTTTGCTTCAGCTTCCGAAAAACCGGCTTTATGCATTTCATTGGCGAGATTTGCATAAGCACGAATTAAACTCACCGTAGCTTTATATAGACTTAATCGTTTTTGTTCGTTCTCCTGCAGTTCGTTTTTATTTTCGGTATTTCCACAGAAGTATCTTATATAAGATGGTTCGTCCTTCGGGTGCACCGGTTCACAAATAGCCCGCACCTTTTCCAATGCAGTTTCCAGTCTTTCCCTTCCTTCTTCATAGCGGTCTTTCAGCAATCCTTTTACATCTTCCTGATCATATTGGTCAAAGGCTCCGGAAGTATAGTCGGAAATGGAATTTTTAAGACTTTCAAAAAGATCTTTATAATCTATGATATAGCCATATTCCTTATCATCCGTATCAACACGGTTTACCCGACAAATAGCCTGAAATAATCCGTGATCCTGCATCTTTTTATCTATGTAAAGATAAGTCGCTGAAGGCGCATCAAATCCGGTAAGCAGCTTATCTACTACAATGAGCAGCTTCATTTTTCCCGGTTCATTCTTGAATTTGGTTTTAACCTCATTCTCAAAATCCTCGGTAGATTTGCCATTGAGCATTTTGGTATAGACCTCGTACTTCTCCAGGTTATCGGTCATTCCCTCGCCGGTTTCTTCACCTTTGATGTCACTGTGATGAGGCTCATAAGATGTTATGATAGCACACTCTTTAAGTCCTGCCTGTTGAAAAAGTTCATAATATTTGCAGGCCTGGTAGATACTGCCTGAAACCAGCATCGCGTTCCCCTCTCCACTTGATAATCGAGGTTTCACCTTAAAATCCTTGATGATATCGAATACAATTTTCTGAAGTCTTGATTTAGAACCCAGCACTTTCTGCATGGTTCCCCATCTTTGTTTCAGCTGGGTTTTAGCCACATCGGTAAGGCCTTTGGTTTCGGCCTCAAACCAGTCATCGATACTTCGTTGGTCGGTTATAAATTGTTCAACATCGCGGGCTTCGTAAAGTAAATCGAGTACCACTCCGTCTTCTACTGCTTCATCGAATTTGTAGGGATCGCCTACATAAGGACCAAAAACCTCTATGCTTTTTTGTTTATCCTTTTTAAGAAGGGGAGTACCTGTGAATCCAAAGAACAGGGCATCAGGCAGAATGGTTTTCATCGCATCATGTAACTTCCCTGACTGCGTTCTATGACATTCATCCACGAAAACATAGATATCTCCCTTTGGATTAAAATCACTGCTTAAATTCCTTTTTACTTCTTCTATATAAGAATCGTAATCGCCTTCCCCTGAGTTCCGACCGAATTTATGCACCAGGCTACAGATCAACCAGGGGGAATGACTGTTCAGAGTGGTTATTAGGTCCTTACCGCTTTTTGTGCGGTAAATATTTTCATCTACACCTATAAATAATTTTTCTATCTGATCATCCAGTTCCTCCCGATCTGTAATAATTAGCACCCGACTATTCTCTATATTCTCCCTAATCCACTTGGTAAGCCAGACCATCGTCAGACTTTTGCCGCTTCCCTGGGTATGCCAGAAAATCCCGCCCTCTCTTTCAGCGATCTTTTCCTGTCCGGCTTTAATTCCGAAATACTGATTTGGACGACATAATTTCTTCACCCCTTTGTCAAAAACCACAAAATCGTGAACGATCTCCAGTAATCGTTCCTTCTGAAAAAGCAGAAAGAGATCCCTGTCAATGGTATAATCGAACTCTTTTCTACACTCTTCCTTCCATTTTAAATAGTACTTTTCAGAAGTTTCAATAGTTCCAAATCGCAAGCCCTGGGTATCATTCCCGGCTAACACCAACTGCATCGTCGTAAAGAACTTTGGAATGAATTCAGCTTTCTGATTATCCAGGTTCTGGCGAATTCCAAATTCCAATCCTTTCCGACTACTTTTTAGTTCAAGCACACCTAAGGCAATCCCATTTACATAGATAACCACATCAGGTCTCTTGTCATGCTTTCCTTTTACTGTGACTTCCTCGGCAACTGCGAAATCGTTGTGATCAGGATTTTTCCAGTCGATAAGCCAAACCGTTTCCTTTGGTTTCCCTAACTCTTCTCTAACCGGAACTCCATACCGAAGCAGCTTATAAACTTCTTTATTGGCCTCATAAAGCCCTTGAGAAATATTAGCTACAGCAAGGTGAAATTTTGATCTTGCTTTTATAGCTAAACTACTTGAATATCCTTTTCCGATTAAATGATTAAGCAGCAGATCCTCTTCCAACGGCAATATCCTTTCCTCCTCCTGCCAGTTTCCTAAATAGTCATACTCCAGTACATTTTGAAAAAGCTGGATGATCCGGTTTTGGGATTCGCGTTCAGGTTTGCCTATATTTTTCATTCTTTTCAATTACTATCTACAGAAACAAAGTCTTTTAACAAATTTTGAACCTCATTAACTAGAGTTTCATCTTTGTCTTCGTACTTTAAATATGAATTGTCGAAATATGGTTCCAAATATTTGAACTTTCCGTCCTCTGGTTCTTTTTTTTGTTTAAAATCATGATTGTTTAACACCTTCAAAATTTTATTATCAAAAACCTTAGTATCGGTTTCTTGGTTCCGAATACCGAAACGTAATTCGTATCTTCCATCATAAAACCGTACATCTAAAAAGTAATTGTTCTTGTTAAATTTCCAATTAGAAAAGAAAGCACAGGGATTATCCGTCTGGTCTGCGATTTTGTGATAATCAAACACCGTAAATGGCTCTATTTTAGTTGTAAAATTTTCTTTAAAATAATAACTTCTAAGCTCACGTTGTCGCGAAGATGCCGCCGTTTTTTCTAAGAGGCGAACTTTCTCCCCATTCTTTGTGATTTTTATAAACCGGTCATAACAAATTTCCCAAATGGAAGGAGATTTAATAAAGTAGTAGCTCCAATTTCGACTGTCATATTTGGTCGTTACATTTTGTAAGTCCTCTTGCCATTCGTTTTTGGATATCTTCTTACTTAACTTGATCAGTTTTTTAAACTTTTGTGGAGATCTAAAAACTTGTCTCCAACCTTCTTCCTTTGCCCTTAAAGCTGCTGTTTTAGCAAAAAAACTCCATTTATCATTTTTTTCGTCTTTAGAAAAGTTTCCATAGGTCAGGAAAGCCCTCTCCAGTAAATAATTAGAATTTTTTACAATAGGTTCTCGAAACAAATTCGAAATAGACTTTCTGATATTTTCGAATTCGTCTAAGTCTAAACTATTGCTCCCTCCTGCAACTTCAATTAGAAAACCTATTTGGCCCCTGAGAAAATAATGCTTTTCCGCTTTTAGGAAAGTTTTCTCTAAAGAAGGGATATTGTGGATAAGCTTAAGCTTGATTAACTCCTCATCAAATTGAGTTCTTCCTTTCAGTAATGAGCTTACTTTTTCGCTGAGAATATAAGAATAGATATCAGCAGATTCAACAGCCAATTCGTTTATGGTCTTTAAGGCGTTAGAAAATGTCTCTGGATCCTGAATATAGACTTGATTATAGATTAGATTTTGACAAACTCGGATGTATTGCTGAAATGGCTCCTTTAATTTTAAATCGAAATTTTTGTGGATCCTTAAAAATTCAGTTATAGCATAAACCATTGCACGATCATCGTAAGCAATATTATTGTTTCTATCAGCAAAAATTAAGGTTAAAAAGGAAAATGAATCTTCCAAAGGAGCTGTTACCTGCCTTTTTTCATCAAAGATTATTTCATTTAACCAAGATTCATAAATTTTAATCTTTTTACTATCCCCAAAAGTATCCAACACTTCAAAAAGATATGTCAATGCTTCAAAATTAATTAATCCTTTCCCTTCTATTGTTTTAAGGTCCAAATAATATTTTTTCGATTCTTCTTTTTCTAAATTAAGAATCGTTCTGACCAATTTGTTATCTATTTTTGAAGAAGGATTATTCACTAGCCAAAAGTATAGCAGTTTTGTCTTTACGAAAGTGAAATAGGTGGTCTGCACATCGAATGTGTCAGGTCTTTTATAAGTCCAGAATATATCGTACCAATGGACATCCATCTTTTTAGCAATCAACTGAATTTCATCTGTTTTAAAATATTTATCTAACTCCACAAGGAGGACATTTTTAAAGTTTTCAAAATCAGATAATTCTTTTCCACGGGCATTCATTTTAATATAAATATCATTGTCCAAACTTAATTCTGAAAGGGGTAGGAAATCAAAACAAATCTGATTCTCTTCTAAGTTGCGATACAAATATTTACAGTCCAAATATTTGCTCTGCTTGTATATTTCGTCTAAGGTTACGAGCATTCCCTCAACTGTGGGATCAAACTCCCATTTGGATAAGAACCATTCGGAATTTTTTATAGCTTTCGAGTAAGTTGAAAATATTTTTAAACGACTGGAATGTTCAATCATGGATTTTATAAAATCTCTTGAACTCTTTCTGGTTTCATAAGAAAATCTATTAATCCATTGAGGCATTTCTCCACACTGATGAGCAAGACTGAAGTGCAATAACCATAAAGTAGTTAGTCGTTGCTGCCCATCCAAAGGCAATATTTTTGTGAAATTTTCCCTTTCCGATCCCTCTGAAATATTTGGGATTTCTCCATTTAATTTCACGTTTAATAGACTACTATGCTTTTTTGCAGCATTAAGAAGTTCTTGGACGCTTTGATAATTAGCTTTTTTTTGAGATACCTGGTTTGTATCTACCTCTCTCCCATAAATAAAATCAAGATGTAAAACAGAGTCTTTAGTACCTTTCTGAAGTGAATTTATCAATTCTCCTATAAAGTTTTCTCTAAGTCTATCTATTCGTGGGGATCTTCGCCCTTGAGCATAATCACGCTGGATGATTGGAATTTCTATTTTATATTTTTCTAATACTGTCTTAAGTGTTTGCATTATTTCGGTAAATATTTAGATAAAGATTTTCTAATTTCCCTTTTATAAGCCTCAGCATCCTCTCTGTACCAGTAAGTCATCCTTAAGTCTTCATTTCTGGTATAATATTTATTAAATACATTTAGAGTGACTATAGGTAAGAAACTTTCTTTATGGTTAACAGATTCAGCCATTGCAATAACTTTATCTCTTTTCTCCCTGAACAGGGAATTATTTAATTGGCTATTTTCAGATTGACGCAGTAGAGTTAAATTACCAATTCCATGTAAATCCATAGAAGAAGTCAAATCATCAGTGAAAATTTTGATTGATTTAATGATTTTTTTACTTTGTTTTTCATTTTTCCCTTTCAATTGTTTCTGAAATTCCAGAATTTTTTTCTCAACAATTGTAGCATCCTCGAATTTATCTGTTGAAGTAGAGATACGGGATTTAAACTCCTCTAAAAACTGAACAGCTTCTGCAGGTGTCAATGATTCTGGATTTTGAGGATGAATATGTTCAATAGTCCAGGTACTATTATAAAATTTCTGAAAATTTATTTTGTAATCGGGTAGAATTCGTTCATAAGAAATAATATTAAAAAGAACTAAAACATCTAATGCTATATTTTTATTTTCGGAAAAATCTATGGCATCAATATGATATGGGTATGATCTATTTTTTTTATCTGGGGTTCTGAAAATCTTTCTTATTGCCAAATCCAAACTCCAACGAAAACGGCTTTTATATTCTATACTCTGATTTCTCAGCTTTAAAATTTTTTCTAAACTATCAAATCCGGGGAAATTCTGGTTTAGCAAGAAGCCAATCCTGTGGTATAAATAATTATCATTGAACCATTCTTCTAACTGATTGAATAGGTCCTTAACCTCCTCCCAATTTAAAGGTTTACCCTTTTCGGCATATTTTCTGTACGCAAAATATTCATCTTTTTCTCCCACACCATTAGAAAGAACATCAAATAAATAGCCTATCCTGTTGGAATATTTCTTTCCTTTTCTTCCCTTAATAAATGACCAAAAATGAGGGTCATGTAATTTATATTCTATTTCATCCCACTCCAAAGCAAATTCGTTCTGTTTAAAATAGGAGATATTTGGTAAGTCATCCTGTTTTTCTATTTCTAGGATAAACAACGCTTTTATTAATTCAGATCCTGTTAATTTAATTTTGCCACTGTTCAGATTCTGAAATAATTGATTGGCAGTTTTTTTGGTTTGGTCATTATACCAAATTATCTGAGTATTATCCAGCAGCTTATTAACAAACCTGTCTTTATTTTTGTAGGGATAATTTTCGACGATTTGTGCAGCTTTAAAAAAATGATAGTTGTCAACATTATTTAATTCTTTTTTTAACGAAACGTATTCCTTCCAAGCCTGATTTAAAGTAGCTGATAAACCTTTTAATTCATTAAAATTTAGAGGTTCCTCAAGGTGATGTTTTGTCTCATTAATTCTTAAAAGATAATTTCTGCTTTCCTTCCGAGTTCGGTATTCAATGTGATAGTTTAATTTTTCTGGGTTTAAAATTTTTAGAATTAAATAAATTGTAGTCAGCCTTTGCTGACCATCTACTAATTCGTATAAATTGTCCAAATCTTCAACATTAATTTCAACTTCAGAAAAAAGCTTTTCCTGATCTATTTTTTTGATTGCGACCGGTTGCAAACAATAAAATTGCTGCCCTTGCGGATTAGGTTCAAAGTTGTCCAAATCTCTAAGCAAATCTATTATTTGCTGCTCATCCCATTTATAACCTCGCTGATAATCCTCAACAAAAAACGTAAAGCCTTGGAGTTCTTGAATCGTTTTTAATTTAAAGTTGTCTTCCTTTGAGGATTTATGATTAAGCTCTAAATTATTCTCTTTTAGTACCGTACCTAAAATATTATTCATGCTACTCGTTCTTTTTAACTATTAATCCTTTCACGACCTCCAAATCCCTCTCCCTATCCCTCACAATCCTCTTCCTGCCATCATACTCGAATTGGGTATAATCGATTTCGATAAGTTTGATTCCATTTTGAGGTAAAAGCTCTCTCCTTCGCTGATCGTAGATTTTTCTTTGTTCGCCCCGGTGAACACCGCTTATTGTCATCTTATGGGGTTTGTCAAAATGAGAAACGGGTTCGGAGTGCTGGCACTCCTGGTACTCGATGGCTAACTTAAGTTCCACGTAGTAGGCATCAACTGGTAACCTTCTGCCGGAATCGCCTTTTAGAAAGTCAAACTTGTGCTGACGAGAAGCCTTTTTTCCAAGGATCTTATCGCAGAGATCGATCACATATGATTCATCACTGTCTCCCCTGCTGAATTTCGAAGAATTTTTTTTGGACGTGCCTTGGGATTTAGAAATTAACTGCCCGTCAAAGGTCTTTGAAGAACGAATAAAGTACCAGTTGGTATTAGCTGGGCCCCTTACTGCAAAGAGAAAAGGAATGGCCTTTAGTTGATTGTTTTTATCGAGATCTCGTAGTAATTTTCTAATGGGTAAACCATTGCGGTGATCTTTTGAAAAGATCTGGTTTTTTACGAATTCCGGCATTAGATCCTTTACGGGAATTTTGGTTTCCCGTGGGTGTTTCTTAAAATAATTCTGCACCACAAGATTTACTGCCAAAATTCTTTGCTGATTATCCATTCTTTATCTTTTACTAAAAAGATTGTCGCCATGCTTCATATAAAAGGTCTTATGGCCATAACTTTCCAACTCATCTTTCCAGGCTTGTTGAATCACCGGGTATTTATTATACCATCTGTTCATACCTTCTTCCCAGCTCACCCAAATTCGCTTATCGATCCTGTTTTTCGTATACCAGTAATATTCCTCAGCACACAAATTGAAATAATCATTTAGTTTAAAACGAAGTTCTGGATATCTGTCTAGCTCTTCCAAATTCTTACATTTAACCACAATTTCTTCTAAAATATCATTTATGGCATCATAGCGTTTATTGAACTCCGTGAATAGTTCTTTGTTCATTCTGTCTTTCGACAACTTGCTGCTATGGTAATTGTAGATCAATGTGATCAACAAACCACTTGAACCTAAAACAATTGTAGCTATTACTGACGGATTCATACTTTCTATTTTAAACCAACCTCGTTTTCCCGGTTAATAATTCCTGCATCATCCCCTGCTTGACACCTTCAAATTTTACCTTTTTTGACTCCAAAGCTTCTATTTCTTTGTCCATATCATTTAAGATCAAAGCGATGACAGTTTGTTCTGTACTTTCGTTTGGCAGATAAATTTCCAATTCACGAACTTGTTTTGAGGTGATACTATCAAATGTCGACCCTGTAGAGAATTTACTCCACGATTCCTCCAGATTTATTAGATAATGATATAAAAAGTCATTTTTGAATCTTACAGCACAAACCCCACGACCTAAACAACAATCAAATTGAGCTCTGGCTATTTCACCAACAGGAGCCCTAACCGACATTATGATGTCGCGATCATTTCCTCTTTTTGTGACTTGGGAAGTGTAATTCCTGATGATGGTCTTCCTATTTTTTACATCTGCATTACCCTGGATTAGCGGTAATCCGACTTTTTCGCTGTTGTAGAATTTTGACAAAGGAGATTGTCCCATTATCACATCGGCAACATCCCCCAATTTCTTCTCTTCCCACTCCCCACTAAACTCCGGCAAACGTTTTCCTCCTTTGTGCGGCGGAGTCAACAACTGCTGCATTGCGCCTTGTTTAATGGCTTTCTTTTTGGCGATGAGTTTTTCCAGGCCGGCGATCAAAGCATCGGTATCGCTTAGAGCGGCGGCGATGGCTTTTTGTTCTTCAAGCGTTGGCGGTAAAATAACCGGAAGTAATTTTGCTATTCTACCGGTATAACTTTGTTGTTTTGATCCTTGGCAATATTTAAAGGCAAACATTTCACCATAATTCACATAAAAGTGAAACAGGTAGTCAGTAGACATCTTATTGGTTCCAAAAAGAGCCATACACGACTGGTTAGTTGTTGCTTCGGCTCCAACTATTGCACAACTACCACGAGTTCCCGCAGCTTCTAAACCTGTAATTGCCATAAGAAATGTACCAGGAGGCAGAAGCTTAAGATTTGTATCAATCACGGCTTTCGGTGAAATTTTCTCTTCTGTGTCTGTTATGACATTGTAATTTAATTCACCACTGGTAATCCAAAGAATATCACCTTTATAATATTCTGGCTTTGCCCGATAAGGAGTCATTCCCGAACTGAACCCTTTCAAAACTTCACCAAAAGTCGCCTCTATCCAATCTTCAGGTATAGGTCCTAATTCCGAAGGTTTATATTTTTGTTCTGTTATGACCATACCAATCCCATTTTTTTAAGATGTGCGGAAACTTTGGCTTCAAATTCATCCACTTCGGCATCCATTTCTCCTAAAGTATTTTCGTAGCGGTCTGCCAGGTCTTTGATCCTGCCAGTAAGGCTTTGAGAGATCGCGTCAATTTCGGTTTGGATAGTATGTTGTAAGGTAGCCAGCCATTTTTTGTTCAGCACCAGGTCCTGCACTTCGGCTTCGCTGAGTTTGGGATATTGTTTTAAAGCCAATTCATCCAGCAACTGCTCCTGTTCCTTAACTTCTTTTTTCAATGCTTTAATCGCATCGTCATTGGCGAGCCAGCTCTGGATCACTTTTACTTCAGGAATATACTCCTGTTTTGAACCTTTTTTGATCCATTCATCCACCAGCACCTTGATGATCAAGGCCTCCTTTTTATGTTTTTTCCCTGCGGCCGACAGCGCTTTAAAATTTTCTTCCCACTCAGTAAGCAAATTGTGTTCGTTGCCATAACCATTCAACTGCTTTAGCCTTTTCGCTACCGCGGTTTTGGTAATGGCACCCCTGGCATTTTTCAGGGCTTCAAATTCGGCTTTCTGCTCCAGGGAAGTTTTCTTTTCAGTAAGACCTTCAATCGCTTTTTCGGCCTCTTTCAGCAGTTTATATTTATCAGGAAAATGAGCTTCCGCAGCCAGACCTTGATATTCAAAAAGGGCATTTTCAGCATCCTTTTTAGAGCTCACCTCATTCAAAGCTCCTTCTTCACCCGAATGTTCTTCTACAAGAGAATTTTGTACAGCCTCCAGAGATTCCAGCTGCGCTTCCAGTTCCTGCAGCTTCTCTTTTTCTCCTGCCAGATAATTGTCTATGATATATTGCTTGGGAAGCAGGTCACAGGTCCAGCCTTTATCTTTTTCCTTTCCGTTCTTCTTCTCAATAATTCGCTTCACCTTTGCCTGCCAGCCATCTTCAATAATGATATAAACATCATCTTTCATCGTTTCCTTCCAGTAGTCCATCAAATGCTGGTAAATATCATAAGGATCTACTAGGGCTTTGTCATAATAGGCCAAAAGCAGTTTTTCTGAAATATGATGAATCTGTTCCTTTGGCGCGGTTTCTTTATTGATGGAAGTCAGTTCAGGATATATTTCATTTTTCCATTCTGTAAATACCTTGTCTATCTTTTCTGAATAGTTTGTAAATTCAGAATGCTCAAAAATGCGGTCTTTTACTTCGGAAGCTTTAGGCTTTAATTTGACGTAGCCTTCTCGAAGTGGTTCAAAAAGTTCCTTCTGAAGTGAAGGATATACCTCCCAGTATTTCTTAAGTCCGACAATATCCCTGTTTGGAATTCCGCCATTTAGATGCGCATCAAGATCCTGAATATCCTCATCTTCCTGGGTATCTATATATCGCGGTATATTCAGGTTGTAATCGTTGCTTTCGATCTCGTCGAACTTAACCAGTCTGGAAAATTTCTCCAGCGGTTTCTGATGATTAAAGAAATCTACGATTTTATGAAGATCCTGTTCCCTTAGCCGGTTCTTATTTCCATCTTTAATAAAGCCTTTACTGGCATCTATCATAAAGATGCCTTCGCGCTCTTCCGCATTTTCTTTATCTATCACGATGATACAGGCAGGAATCCCTGTCCCGTAGAAAAGGTTGGCCGGCAAGCCAATAATGCCTTTTATGATCTTTCTTTCGATCAGATTTTGCCTGATCTCTGCCTCTGCATTTCCACGGAATAAAACCCCGTGCGGAAGAATTACCGCTCCTTTCCCGGTGCTTTTCAGTGAGGCGATAATATGAAGCAGGAAGGCATAATCGCCGTTCTTATCCGGTGGAATACCATATCCTCTAAAGCGGTTAAATTCATCATCCATTGGATTGATGCCGCTGGTCCAGTTCTTTACGGAAAAAGGTGGATTGGCAACCACAAAATCAAAGCGTTTGAGGGTGCCATCATTTTCTTTGAAACTTGGTGATGCGATAGTATTTCC
>JAGXII010000030.1 GCA_024635735.1 Christiangramia sp.
GTTGGCAAGCCGGGAGCAACTGGTACGGAGCGTATTTTATTTTAGGGAACCGCTGCCTTACAAAACCTTTAGTACAAAAAAGGCCGCGATGTTTTGTGACGAATACAACACCGAACTAAGCGAAGCAGACAAGAAAGAGCGCAAAACCGCACTCGAAAAACTGAAAGCCAACATCATTCAACATTTTGATGAAAAAAAGCTGGAGAACAAAGTAAAAATATACAGTGCTACATGGGATGAAAAACGTGAAAAGCTGACAGGCCTTAAAAAATGGGGCGACATCGTTTATGCCGATATCTTGGACGAATGTGAAAAACATGCAAAAGATACCTGGGACAAAGTACCCCAAAACTGGCAGGAGCAGGAACTGGCTTTGCTCGATGCTTTTATAGAACAGCATACCCACATTACTATCCAAATTACCGATAAAGGGAAAAAAGAGATTCCCACCTTTTGTGGAAGAAAAGAACTGTTGAAAGACCTGAAAAAACATTTACTTGCTGACGAAAATACCAACTGGGGCCTTGTGCTTACTGGTGAAAGCGGATCGGGAAAAAGCGCCGTTTTTTCTATGGTAACAAAAATGATGGAGAATGAAAATTGTTTTGTTCTGGCCCATTCTGCAGGACTATCTCCCCGTGCCAAAAGTGTAGCCGACCTGCTACGGAGTTGGAATAAACAGTTAGCCAACAAGCTTGGCATAAAGGATAACGTAAACGACGATGCAATAAAAGAGGATGACTTTGCCTCCCGCTTAATGGGCGAACAAGGAAAAGAAACCACTACTCCCATTGAAAAGCTACAGGAAAAATTTAGGGAACTGCTTTTTACCCTTGCCGAAACACAAAGGGTAGTAATCCTTATTGATGCCCTCGACCGCTTTGAACCCACGGCGCGAGCACAACACCTGAGTTGGCTGCCTTCTGTGATGCCAAATAATGTACGTTTGCTTTGCACCGCCATTACAGGCACCGAACAAAAAGCGCTGCAATACCACAAAGGCTTAACAACAAAAAATATTGATTTTTTTACCACTACTGAAGCCAAAGAAATGTTGGCTGCTCTTTGCCTGAGACAGCACAAAGCCCTGTCCCCAAAAATTGAAAAGATTATTCTTGAGAAAAAACGTGCCGATGGCAAACCCGCCACCACCAGCCCATTGTGGCTGAGCCTGGCGGTGAACATACTAATGGCGATGGACCATGACGACTTTGAAAAAATGAGCCAATTGAAAGGCCGTGGCGACCAGCAAATTGAAAGTTACATGACCAGTATGGCACTGGAATTTGACCCGCTACCCGGCACCCTGTTCCTGAACCTAATTGATAAAGCCGGGATTGTATTTGGAGAAGAATTTACCAAATCCGTTTTTAATTATGTTGCCACAAGCCGCAATGGCCTGCGCGAAAAAGACCTCGAAAAAATATTGCCCTCCACCAACATTGTTTGGGACACACTTCGGTATGCCAACCTGCGCCGCTGGTTTAAAGCCCATTTGGTATTGCAGGGCGAAGAGTTGCAATGGAATTTAGCGCACAGTGTACTTAAAACGGCCACAACACAGGAAATTGAAAACGCGCTGGTTTTAAAAATACATGATAACATTGCCGGATACTTATTACCTCTACAAAACGACCCCTTAAAAGCTACCGAAATAATTTACCATTTGCTGCAGGCCAAAAAATTGAAGGCAGCGGCTTTTTATTACGGAGGAGAATTAACAGAAGAAGAGAAAACCGGTGCTAATAAGGTGTTGGCAGAAATAATTACTGCTGATGAAAATGGTGTAATTATAGCAGTTTCCCTTCTTACTTTAGTTACTGACCAAGTAGATATGTTTGAAAGTATATTAAAAAGATACATATTGGAATTAGATGATTATTTATCAGCCAATTATGATTTAGACACTACTCGGCTAATGTTACTTGAGGAATTGATTCCTGTCTGGATGAAAGACATAGAACAAAGACAACCTTTTAAAGATTTTGATGAAAAAACTGCTGTGGTTCGGAAATCATCATATTATGTGGGGCGGTTATTCGGTAAACTTGGAGATATCCGTCAGAAAATGGGAGACTTAGAAATAGCCTTTCACTGCTATGTTAATTATAACGAATTGTCTAAAGAAGTCTATCATGCTAATCCAGATAATATCGCATTGATGGAAAATCTGTCGGTTTCATATCAGAGACTAGGTATAATTCATGAGAAGATGGGAGATAATAAACTAGCTTGTGAATATTATAAAGAATACTACCGATTATCCAAGACTCTTTCTGAAGTAAGTCCGCAAGATCAGTCACTAAAACGCAATTTCGCAGTTTCCTGTAGAAGTATAGGATTTTATTATTATAAATTGGAAAAGTTTGAAGAAGCTAAGAAATATTTAGCGACTTGTATTTTTTTAGCAAACGAACTTCTTCAAAAAAATCCTGAAGATGACATTGTAAGACATATTCTCTCTGGATCAAGCTCTGCCTTAGGTTTGATCTACCAGGCTATGGACAGAATGGGAGAAGCTTTAAATTACTTTGAAATGTCTTACATAATAGAACAAGCTCTCTATAAGGCCAATCCCAAAGATATGTCATTTAAAAAAAGCCTCGCTGAAGATTGCGGGAGAATAGGAACTATTTATCTGAAAATGGAAAATTCTGAAGAAGCCATGAAATATTTTGATGAAGGACTTCGATTGTTAGGAGAAACATATAAAGCAGATCTTTTGGATAATACACTGAAAAATGGCCTTGCTCTCTCTTATGAAATATTAGGGGATAAACACCAATCGATTGGACAACTGAAAGAAGCTCTTAAATTTTTTATTAAGGAAGTCAGGTTATTTAAAGAACTTTTTCAAGCCGATCCTAGTAACGAATCACAGAAAAATTGTCTTGCTCTCTCTTGTGAGAAATTAGCTAGAATCCATGAGGAGATGGGACATACGGGTAAAGCCTTAATATACTACGATGAAGAAGTCAAATTTTTTAGAGAGCTGTATAAAGCCAATCCAAGCAGCGAATCAATTAAAAACCAACTTGCCATCTCGTATGAGAATTTAGGATGTATTCATCAGTCGATGAACCACATGGGAGAAGCACTAAAATATTTTGATGAAGAAGTAAGATTATTTAAAGAACTCTATAAAGCTAATCCGTGCAGCGAATCGATTAAAAACGGCCTTGCTATTTCGTATTCCAAATTAGGAAATATCCATTCATCAATGGGTGACACGGAAGAAACCATTAAATGCTTTGATAAATTTTCAATCTTAGCGAAAGAACTCTATAAAGTCAATCCTCATTATATTGGCCTACTAGAGGAGCTTGGTATATCCTATTATAAACTTTCCATGGTTTATAAAACACGTGGAGATTTTGCAACCGGTAAGAAATTGTTTCAAAAATGGAAAAACATCATTTCTTTTTTAGTCGAGAACGTACCTCAGGTCAATAAATACCAGGATTGGGATAAACTAGAGTATGAACGTAGAAAAAATGAAAATAAACAATCAGATGGGAATATGAAAAACCTACAAACTACTTCTTTATTTGATGAAGGTGATACTCTTTTTATAAACAGAAAATACAATGACTCCTTGAAAATTTACCAGAATTCGTTTAAAATTATCCAGCAACAATTAAATCAAAATCCAGAAAATAAAAGCTGGCAACGAAAATTAGCTACCATTTATAATCGGTTGGGGAATGTATATACAGAACAAGAGCTTTTACAGGAAAGTGAAAAAGCATATATAGAATCGCTAACAATTAATGAATTTTTAACTGCCGAGGACCCAAATGACGATAATAACCAAAGGGAATTGTGGATTGCCTATTGGTGTATGGTAGAAATCTGCGAAAAAACAGGTAGTGCAGAAATTACAAACTGGTACCAAAAAGTTTACAATACGCTAACCTATATGAAAGAGCATGGACTAAACATGAATGCACAAGATGAAGAATATTTGGAAATTGTAAAGCAGAAGTTGTTTAGGGAAGAGTAAATGGGAGAAACATAAAATTGATTAATGAATCTTGTTATAAAAACCTATTTTTAATTCATTACAGTTAAATCTTAAAAACTATTTATTATGAAAAACTTGTTTGGAAAGACCTTGGAAAAATTTAGTTCCCTATTTAAAAAGGGTAAAAAAACGGATGAAATTAGAGTTGACGTTTCGCATTTTGGCAAAGAGAATACTAAAATTGATTTATCAGATTCAGAAGAAAAAGATCACGCAATGCTTTCGAATCCACGAACGCCTCCACCAACATTCTTTAAACCATAAATAACTTTTAGATGCTATGAAACCAACCTGTCCAAAATGCCATTCAACCGATGTTACTTTTCGCAAAAAGAAACAGGTATATATTTGCGATGACTGTGATTTTGAGTTTGTTCCAGAAGAACAGGTTGAACCCTTGCGTATTTTTATTAGCTACGGGCACGATGAACATTCCGCTTTGGCCGAGCGCCTTTGTGCCGATTTAAAAGAACGTGGTCATGAATTGTGGTTCGACAAGGAAAAGCTTAAAGCGGGGCACGATTGGGAAGAGCATATCGATGAAGCGCTGAAATGGTTAACTGATCCTCACTCAAAAAGTGTCATGCTACTGCTGTTAACACCCTACAGTGTCCGCCGCCCTGATGGTTATTGCCTAAACGAAGTGGCACGTGCATTAAGTCGCGGTATAAAAATACTGCCTGTTATGGTAGTCGAAAGTGAACTTCCGCTTTCTATTTGCAGGGTGCAGTGGTTGGATATGCGGGCATGTATTCCGCTTACTCAAAAGGAGACTCATTATCTTTTGGGTTTCAATCGTTTGCTGGAGGCTATGGAGGATGGGAAGCTGGATTTTGAAGGGACGCAACACCTTTTAATCAACGCTTTAAATCCTATCTCATTTTCGGCAGACATTATTAAACTACTAAATAATTTTACAGGCAGACAATGGATTATCAGCGAAATTGACAGATGGTTTCAAGATAAAAACGGGAAAAAGATATTTTGGATTGTAGGAGCACCCGGCGTTGGTAAAAGTTCCATTTCGGCCTGGGTTAGGGATAACCGACGGGAAATATCTGCATTTCATTTTTGCGATATTCATAGCGAAGAAAAACGTGACCCGGCAAAATTGGTAATGTCAATCGTCTATCAGTTATCTACTCAATTGTACGATTACCAGGAACGCCTGGCAATGTTACCTCTAAATGAAATCAAAGAAGAGTATAAAGAAGCACATTCTTTATTCGACAGGTTAATAGTACAACCATTGTCGAACAATTTCCCGGTACCCGACCGAACCATTGTAATACTAATTGATGCGCTGGATGAAGCATCTGTAAATCATTCAAACGAGATTGCTAAACTTATCCGCTTAAGCGCTGAAAAAACTCCGCCCTGGTTGCGGTTTTTAATCACATCACGGCCGGAACCCGAAATTCTCTCCTCTTTTGGAAAACTAGACAGCTATTTTCTGGATACTGCCACCGATGAAAATATAAAGGATTTGCGGCTGTATATAAAAAATCAAATTCCGGGAATCAGGGATTTTCAAATCGCATCCATACTAAAAAACAGCGAAGGCGTATTTCTGTATGTAAAAAGTGTTTGCGATGAAATAAAAAATGGAAGGTTAAGTCTGGATAATCCGGATGAATTTCCAAAGAGTTTAGGTGATATTTACAAAGACTTTTTCGACCGGCAGTTTGAAACAGATATGAACTACTACGAAAATGAAATAAGGAATTTGTTGTATCCCATTCTTGCTGCCTACGAACCATTAACACTTAAATTTCTAAAAAAATACGCCGGATTTAAAAACTATACCGAGTTATTCGACCGTACCAATAAATTTGGCTCGCTCTTCCCCAAAAGTGGAGAAGAAGATACCGATACCATTAAACCTTTTCACCGTTCGGTTTCCGACTGGATAACCAATAATCAAATGGCTTATCCGTATTACATCGATTTACATTACGGTCACAAAGTACTTAGCAAATTTGGATGGAAATTATTTACCTCCGGCAAATTGTTGAATGATGCTTATTTTAGTAACTACCTTGCTGCCCATATCATTGAAACTAAAGACTGGAAAAGGCTTACAAAATTAATTACCAACATCGATTTCTTTGATTTTTTTTACAAACAGAACAGGAAGCACGAATTAATGCGTTTTTGTTTACAGCTTTCCAACAGTAAAAATTTAGCCGCTGCTTTTAAAAAATCGATTGATGAATTGATTAAAAATGGTATTGAAGACGACCTGCTTTATAATTTCACTAATGAAATTGCCCAAATGTTGCGCGATATGGGATTACCGGCAGAAGCACTGCCATTTGCACAACAATCGTTAAACATACAAAAGAAAATTACAGGCGAAGATGATGATAAAATAGCCGATATTTATCGGGAGATTGCTGAAATACAAAGGTTGTTAAAGGATTTTGAAAGTGCCTTTTACAACTACAATGCGGCTTTACAAATCTATTTGAATAAATATGGCGAAAACAGCAAACAAGTAGCCACTATTTACCACGATTTTGCAGAGTTTTATCGCGACCAAAACAACTATGACGAAGCCATTCGTTATAACAAAAAAGCACTCGCTATCCGAAAAATATTCAAGGAAGATAAACCGGCTTTGGCCGATTGTATTAACGATACCGGAGTTTTAATATCCGAATCATCAAACGACGAGGATCTTCTGCCCTATTATGAAGAAGCGCTAAAGCTTTTTAAAGAACATTACGGTGAAAAGCATTATGATATTGCCGCTGTACTTGGGAATTTGGGCAACTATTATTTGTACAACACAAATGGTTCAGAGAAAATAGAAATCGCTTCCGACTATTTTGAACGCGCCTATAAAATGGCCATAGAATTCAAGGTGATACATCATCCACAAGTTGGGGTAATGAGAAGACAATTAATTAGGTGTAAAGAGTATTTGGGGAAATTGAATGAAGTTATTCCTTTACAAAAAGAGGAAGTTTTAAGTTTGGAAATCCTGAATGAATCGGGTTCACTGGAAATCTTTAGTGCACGTTTAAAACTTGCAGCTTTGTATGAAAAAACGAACAATACAGAAGAATACATAAATGTCCAGTTAATTAATTTGAACGATTATAAGCGATTTGCAGATAGTTCTTTGTCGATTCAGGAAGACTCACTGCAAAACCTATTTCAGCAATTTAGAAATACTGCTTTTCTATGTACCGAACGCCACAGATATGAAGATGCCGAAAAAGTCTATCATTTATTTTTAGAAAATCATTTTGATAAAGTGGGTACTGCCTGCCATTTAACACGGCTTTATTTGCTAATGGGAAAAGAAACCAATGCACGCTATTATTCCGATGAGGCTTTTAATTCTCAGAATGAGGCCAAACCTTATGTATTTGTTCGTATACTATTTTTTAAAATCCTGTTTGAAATAATGGATGGCAAAGATATTTCGACTCTATTATTACAAATAAATGAATTGCTAAAAACAAAAGAATCACACCTTTTATGGACAATCCAGCCAACGCTTGATATCGTTAAAAATCGATTTACGGAGCAGGACTTTAAATTGTTGGAGCAACTGGCAGAAGAAATAAATGAAATTGATACAGAATAAAGTTTTCAAATAATATCACTTGATCAACTCTAAAGACCCAATTAAATGTCTCGACTCAACCTTTCCCCCTATCTCCCTTTCTCGCTGCACCTCGCAGCCAAACCCCGCCGTGGTAGCGGCAATATGTTTCGCCACCAGATGGAAACATTAGCCATTTTGCTGGAATATGGCTATACCGAACCTGTATTACTTAAAGCCTCACTTATCCATGATTTGCTCGAAGATGGCGAACTGGTAGATTATCATGCTTACGATGAAATAGCAACAATTGATGAAGATGGTGCAAAGGTACTAGCCTTGGTTAAAGAAGTTAGCAGAAAGGTGGTTGATGGCGTTGAAGAACCTAAAAGCGAGTTTCTGTTGCGCATCATGCTTCAGGGCTCAGAACAGGCGAAAATACTCAAACTGGCCGACCGGATTTCGAACATCAGCGCATTGCCTATGTCCGGAGATCCGGAGTTTATCAAAAATTACACAAACGAAACCGCAAAATACATCCTTCCATATGCCAATAGCATAAACCCGGAAATGGCTTCCGAATTAAAAAACCGAATTGAATCAATCCTTAAAACCACAGATCATGAACACAGCTAAAAAATCAAAAATTCCGATTGAAAAGCAACAAGAGTTTATTGCAGTTTTCGAAAAAATCCGACCCGATTACATTGAGTTTGCCAAACTAATTGATAAAATATTAAACAAGGCGGTTGGTTCGCTATCCATATTGGGCATTGTGCAGGCTCGTCCCAAAGGTATCGTCAGTTTTGCGAATAAAATTATCAGCAAAGACAAATACGAGAACCCGCTGGTTGACATGACCGACCTGTGTGGAGCGCGGGTCATCGTTCATTTCCAGAGCCAGGTAGATAAAATTTGCGATTTCATTAAAGCGAATTTCGAGATTGACGAGCCCAACAGCCTCGATGCCCGGTCGAGACTCCAGGTAAATGAATTTGGATACCGGTCGATCCACTACATTGTCACTCCCCAAAAGGATTCTATTCTGGGTGAAAAAATAGACGAAAAGTTCAAAACCCTGAAAGCCGAAATTCAGGTGCGTACGCTGGCCGAGCATGTTTGGGCCGATATCTCTCACGATCGTATTTACAAAACCGACCTCAATATTCCGGATGAATGGAAACGGGAAGCTGCACGCTTATCGGCAATGCTCGAAAACGCCGACAGGGAATTTGCCGGAATGTCTTCAGAAATTGATTTGCTTGCCTCCATTTATGAGCTTCAGTACGAAACAGAAAAAGCTGAATCAGAAATTCTGAAACTGAAAACATTGATTTCGGTATTGCAAAACGATCCGGATGAATGTGTCAGTAACAGCTTGAAACTTTCTGCAATTTACCGGGCACAGGACAATTTTGAAGAAGCCGTAAATTTGCTCAAACCTTTTCTGGACACTCCGCTTAAAAACCCCATCCTTCAGGGCAAACTGAGATTCGAATATGGGGTGGTTCTGATCTTAACCTGCGGAACCGAACTTAATTCAGCCTGTTATGTGGAAGGCATGAAAATCATTCACCGGGTGATGAAGGATTTTGACCAAATAAGTCCGGAAGGAAAGAAGGAAAACGAAGAAGCGCTGAGTTACATTTATTTCAGAGCTGGCAAGTTGATTCAGCGAAACATGGATGAAACAGATCGTGTCGCTGAATATTTGACCATCGCACATAACCTCATGCCCGAAAATCCGCTGTATATGGTAGCGCTGATGGAATCGATCGTGTTGCGAAACCTCGATATGGCCAATTACAATATCAGCCTTTTTAAGGCAAACATCAGTCAGGCAATACCCAAATTGGAAGAACTGATTGAAATCGGCATCAAGCGGGCGCCTGCCTTTTTTGCCATCGGACACTGTTATTTGCTGCTGGATGATGAAACAAATTTTATTGCTGCTTATGCAAAGGCAGTTGAAACGATTCTGAATGGGAAGTACCTGACTAGTCGTGCTACCATTGTGGCTGAAATTGCTTTGATTGGCCGGTTGAAGTCCCGGAATCCGAAACTCTCGGAACAGATAAAAATCTATCTGAATTTGGTCATGGTTCTTTTATCGGATGAACCGGAACGGAAACACAATATAAAAAGTATCAGTCCTTTCCGGATTAAAAAAGAAAGTTTTAAAACTCCTGTGGTCATTGTTGCGGGTGGAGCTTCCTTTATGGATATTTCCAAGCTAAAAGAATACCGTGGTTACATCAGTGAAATCATGCATGATTTTAAGGGAACGATTATCAGTGGTGGCACCACTGCCGGGATACCTGGTTTGGTTGGACAAGTAAAAGCAGAACTGGAAAAAATCGCACCGCTTAATTTTAATCTGGAAGCCTACCTGCCCGAAAATCTTCCGCACGATGCCGTTCGGTCTCCGGCTTATGACCGGTTTCATGAAACTTCCTCGAATGATTTTTCAGCTCTCGATATTTTGGTATGCTGGGCCGATTTGATCGGTAATAATATTTTGCCTGAAGATGTAATCCTTATTGGTATTGACGGGGGTAAAATCGCCACAATGGAATACCAGATTGCACTTTCGCTTGGTGCAAAGGTAGCCCTGGTAGCATACAGCGGCAGGGCCGTTTCCGACTTTTTACTCGACAAAGCATGGAAAAACCACCGTAATCTGTTGCAACTTCCGAATGATTCGCTGACTGTTTGGGCATTGGTAAACCAGTCGGCAGAAACGAGTTTGAGCAAAGACGAATTAGAAACACTTGCCCCCATTACCCATGAGTTTTACAGGAAAAAAAGATTAGAAGAATTGGATCCTCAAACAAAAGATATAAACAAATACAAGGTGCTGATGCCCTGGGAAAAGCTGGATCCTGTTCTTCAATATTCCAATCTGAAGCAGGTTGCTTTCTACGAACACATTTTGAAACGGGTAGGATTGTCAATTCGCAAGGCTGATAACCCTGTACTTATTCAAATCAAGGAAATCGTAAAAGCTGAAGAATACGATTTTCTGGCCAAACTCGAACATGCCCGCTGGAATGCCGAACGTATGCTCGAAGGCTGGAAGTACGGACCAGAAAAGGACATCACCAGGAAACTGAACCCGTGCATTCTCAACTGGGAAGAGTTGAATGATGAAACGAAAAAGTACGATTACGATCCGGTTGATAATATTCCGAAGTTGCTTGGGAAGATTGGGTATGAGGTTTATAAGGTGGAATAGAAGAGTTGATGGAAAACAGATCTCAAATTCATTACAATTCAATTAAAAAAAAACGAATACTGAATACGTTTAAAGAATCTGAATATGCCACAACAAACCAAAATCTTCCGTGTATTTGTAAGCTCCACATTTACCGACATGAAGCAGGAAAGATACCTTCTTCAAAAAGATGTATTTCCAAAACTCGAACGGTATTGCGAAGAAAGGGGAGCTAAATTTCAGGCAGTAGATTTGCGCTGGGGCGTTAGCGAAGAGTCTACTCTAAATCAAAAAACGCTTGATATTTGCCTGAACGAAATAGCACGATGCCAAAGGCTATCTCCCAAACCTAATTTTTTAATCCTTTTGGGTGACAAATACGGCTGGCAACCTCTTCCGTCTCATATTCCTTCTGATGAAATGCAGAAAATAAAAGAAGTAGCAAATAATTTAACTTTTATAGACAAATGGTACAAGGAAGACCTCAATGCAATTCCACCGGAGTTTGTGCTACAACCGCGCGGAGAAACTTACAAAAAATATGATGACTGGGAGCCTTTAGAAACTGAGTTGCGAAATGTATTGCGAAACGCTGCCATTGAATTAGAATTTAAAGAAGAACAAAAGATAAAGTATTTTGCATCGGCAACACACCAGGAGATATTGGCCGGAGCCTTACACAAAAACAATGAACTGGAAAAGCCTGAAGAACATGTGTTTTGTTTTAACCGGCAGGTAAATAATTATCAGAAAGATGATAAGGTTTCTAAATTTAGAGATTACATTGATGAAGAAGTTGATGAAGGTTGTCAAAAGCAATTAACGAAGCTAAAAAGTGATTTAAAAACGAAGCTCGATGAACATTTTATCAACTATAAAGCTGATTGGAAAGATGGTGAAACAAAAATTGTTAATCGAAAAACAGAATTTACCGAAAAAGTAGAAGGACTTCTTTGGGGAATAATTGAAAAACAACTTAAACAAGCTGTTTCAAAAGATGAAATTGAACATGAAGTTGGGTTCCACGAACAATTTAAAAACCAGCTGGTAGAACATTTTAAAGGAAGAGTAGAAATACTAACGAATATTAGTAACTATTTAAACAATAAAAGCGAACAAAACCCATTGGCCCTTATCGGAGAATCCGGCTCGGGGAAATCAAGTGTAATGGCCAAAGCTGTTCAGGATGAGGGTAACAAAGGCAATAACTCAGTTATTATTTATCGCTTTATTGGAGCAAGTTCAGCATCTACTAACCTGGTTTCGTTATTACAAAGTGTGGCCTCACAAATCGCTGGCAAATACAATACCACGCTTGAAGAGCTTGCAGGAGAAGGATATGAAAAGAACTTACACGAAATTTATGGCATTACCGAAGTTTTTAAAAAGAGCCTGGAATTAAGTACCCCTGAAAAACCACTTATTGTTTTTCTCGATGCGCTCGACCAATTAACTACTACCGAAACAGAAAACAACTTTTATTGGTTCCCCAACGAAATTCCAGAAAACAGCAGTGTGGTAGTTTCTGCTTTAAAAGAATTGGAACATGTATTTGAGAGATGCTCAAAAATTAATTTACCAAAATTACCGGCTCGCGAAGCCGAAGAAATTCTTGACGCCTGGTTCAAGGTTATAAAACGTACACTAACCGATGAGCAGGAAAAACTGGTATTACATAATAAGAGTACCGAAATCCTCCCCATTTACTTAAAGCTTGCATTTGAGCAAGCAAAAAAATGGGAATCGTATAAAACCAATATCTCGCTAAAACATGATGTGCCCGGCATTATTAACGATTTTATAGATTCTTTGGCAACAGAACACAACCGGGAATTTGTACAGGATGTAATCTGCCTAATGTTATGTGGCCGATACAAAGGCCTTTCCGAAAATGAAATTCTGGAGATTTTTGCGTTTGATGATGGCCTATGGCAGAAAATTTTGGCCATGTCGCATAAAGAACACAGGCAGGAATTAACAGACATGAAAAAGCAATTGGGAAACTCCATGAAAATGCCCATTGCCTTGTGGTCACGTTTGTTTCTCGACCTTGAACCATTCCTTACTGAAAGAGATGCAGATGGTGTACCGATTATTACTTTTTTCCATAGACAGTTTAATGAGGTGTTAGCGAAGCGGTATAATTTGTCTGAAGAAACAAAGGCTGATTAATTATGCAAAAGAATAATTACCACACCGCCATAGCCATCTACTTTGCCACCAAACCCCATTTTTTTGATGGCGACCTGCAAAAGAAACCAAACATAAGAAAGTGCAGCGAATTACCCTGGCAACAAACCAATGCAAAATTATGGGATGAAGTAACCGAAACCTTATGCGACCTAAATTTTATACAAGCCAAAGCTTGCTCCAAACAAACCTACGATTTAGTAAAAGACTACCATCTTGCCCTGGATGGCCTCCCGGAATACCAACCCGAAAAAGAAAAGGAACGCAAACGACAGGAACGATTAGATAAATACACCCAGGATTTAATAGCCTGTGCTAAGGGAATAATTGCTACAGAGGAGTTAGAGATTCCAGAAAGTATAACTCCCTGGACGGAAAAACAATTAAATGCCGAGATAGAAAGGATTAGAACAAATCCAACACGTATGGACAGGCTTAGAGATTATATTAATTTCTTAGGAAGAGAAATGGAAAGTTTACAAAAATTTGCGAGTGAAGTTAAGGGATTCTCTATCCAGCAAGCTTATAATTATGCTGACACAGGAATGGTTCATCGTGCTACTGAAAATTTCGTTACTAAAATAAATAAGCTTACTATATCCCCAGTATTTCTTGAAAAATGGAATCCAAAACATGCACTATTTAGCACTTTTAACGTAGGCTCTCATACCATTTGTGCATTACATATGTCAGTGGATGAAAAAATTCTAATAGCAGGTGATTTTTCTGGTAATTTTTACATTTTTAATTTAGTTAGTTTAGAATTAAAGCTTCGAATTAAAGCTCATGATGGTGCTGTAAATACAGTATCTATCTCTGCAGATGGAAGGATTGGATTATCAGCAGGTAAAGATGGAGAAATTAAAATTTGGGATGTTAAGGCTCAAAGTTGTCGGGGAATTTTAACCGGACACACTGATGAGATTCTCGCCAGTGCCATAACAGCCGATGGTGAAAGATGCCTGTCTGGAGGTAGGGATCAAACATTGCGTTACTGGGATATTGAAAACCAGAAATGCATAGCTATTCTTGGAGATAACAAATATATTACTACCCTGGCTCTTAGTGGAGATGGTAAAAGAGTTGTTTCATCAACTAATATCCTGATTGGTCAAAGTCATACGGTAGATGTTTGGGATCTTTCTGCAATGAAACTAATTGACAGATATGAAGAAGGTTATTATCCAAGTTATAAAAGTACTGCGATTAATCTGGATGGTACAGTTATAATTGCTGGAAATGATGATCCTAATAACAGTGATATCAAAATATGGAGCAAATCCAACAATCAATTCATCAAACTAGATGCACATTCGCATATTATTTCTTCATTATCATTAAGTGCTGATACCAGATTTTTAGTATCGTCCAGCCTTGATAATACTATGAAAGTTTGGGACATTGAAGCGGAACAGAACATAAAAACTTTCAGGCACAAAAACTATTTCAATCATCCACTGTCATCTTCAATAAGTGTTGATTTGAGCAAGATTGTGGTGTCTGATCTGGGTGGTCCAATACGAGTATGGAATATCACTGAAGGTAGCTGTATTGGCACTACAAAAGGTCATAATGGCCTTGCTACATGCGCTGCAATAGCTAAAACGACAGGAATTGCAGTTTCAGGCGGATGGGATCATAAAATAATGGTTTGGGACTTACGTTCAGGCAATTGTGATTTTACACTGGAACATCGTTATACTATCAATAGACTTAAGATGTATTCAGATGGAAAAAAAATAATTGTTGAGGATGGAGAATTTGCCGATCAGGTTACACAATTGAGTTTATGGGATTTGTCAACCAAAGATCTAATCGGTAGAATAAGAAAACACTGTTTCCCCCAGTGGGATTTTCGAATCTTGCAGAAGTCTAATCATATCCTTGCCTTTCTTGACGAAGGTGGTACGGATGTAGAACTGTGGGATATGAATAAAGAAAAGCTTCTCTTTGTTTTTAAAGGACATAGCAAGCAGATATTAAATCTTTCGATTCACCCGGATGAAAATTACTTTATTTCAACAGGTGAAGATCAAAATATAAAACTATGGGATCTAGAGAACCATCAATACAAAAGTACATTTATTGATAATTGTCCGGTTCGGTGCTCCAAGATATTATCTGATAAGAATGTTTTTGCCTCTGGGAATATGAAAGGTATTATAAAGATATGGTCTTTAAGTGATGAGCATCTATTACATCAATTAAATGTGCGAAACAATGGTATAACACATCTGGAATATAGCCCTATAATGCAATTATTAATTAGTGCGGATATGGAGGGGTGGATTTCCGTTTGGGACACCAAAGACTATCATTTGATTTTTACTGAGCGTGCTCATCCCAGTGCTATTCAGAATTTGACATTATTTAATAGAAACCTTATTCTTTCACGGGGAGGAGACCAGAGCATTAAGATATGGAGTTTGCCAGATCTCAAATGTTTAGCAGCTTATCAGGCTGATGGACGTATTACAGATTTGGATGGTCCTAGTATAAAAGGTGAGATTATCCTATCCTTATCAAGTGGTGAAATACGCATAATACACTTTAATGAAAAAAATTAATTACAACTACCACACCACCCTAGCTAACTACTTTGCAGCCCAGCCCCTCTTTTTTGATGGCGATCTGCAAAAGAAACCCCATGTTCGTAAATGTATGGAGCAACCCTGGCAGCAAACCAAAGCAGAGTTGTGGGATGAAGTGACCGAAACCCTCTGCGATTTAAACTTTATACAAGCCAAAGCCTGCGCCAAACAAACCTACGATTTAGTAAAAGACTACCATTTTGCACTGGATGGCCTGCCAGAATACCAACCCGAAAAAGAAAAAGAACGCAAGCGCCAGGAGAGATTAGATAAATATAAACAGGATTTAATTGCCTGTGCAAAAGGAGAAATAACCAGGTTTGAATTAGAAGTACCTGAAAGCATTACTCCCTGGACGGAGGAGCAAATTAATGCCGAAATTGAACGAATAAAAGCGAATCCAACAAAAGCTGACATTTTAAAAGACTTCCTTAATTTTTTAAGGAATGAAAGCAGTAACCTGCAAAACGATGCAAGCGAATTTGTTTTTTTTACCCATCAGCAAGCATGGAATTTTGCTGCTGATGGACCTGTTGGCAAGGCTGCAGAAAAGCTTAATCCGGAAAACACAAAATTTCTCTTTTTGCGTATCCCGCCCACTCGTCCGCCATGGAATCCATATCCACAGAGCTTACAAACACTTAAGGGGCATACATCCAAAGTCACTGCCGTGGCCATCACACAGGACGGGAAACAAGCCATGTCTGGTGCTGAGCGTAGTGACAATACCTGCCTCCTTTGGGATCTGGATAGCGGAAAAATTTTACAAACCTTCAAAGGGCATACAACCACAGTCACTTCTGTGGCCATCACCCTGAACAGAAAACAGGCCATTACTGGATCTCGGGACAATACCTGCATTCTATGGGATCTGGTTAGTGGGAAAGCTGTACAAACTCTCATATGTCATACTAACTGGGTCCATGCTGTAGCCATCACCCCGGACGGCAAGAAGGCAATTTCTGGTTCTTGGGACA
>JAGXII010000031.1 GCA_024635735.1 Christiangramia sp.
AGATTTTAAGGCCTTCTCCAAAACGTCAATCGACTCAGAATACCGACCGTTTTGTTGTAACAATAATGCATAATTATAACATGCTCGCATTAGGGGAGTATCCAATCCACATGCGCTGGATAGATATTCCATGGCTTTGTTACTACGACCTGTTTCGTTATATAAAAGCCCTAGCATATAATAGCTTTCGGCAAACTGAGGTTCCTGCTCGATCACCTTAAGGTAGAGTTTTTCGGCATCTGCCACCTCATTTTGTTTATATAATAATAATGCCAGATTCATTCTGGAGAGGTTATAATGATCATCAATTTTAATGGCCTTAATATAGGATTCTATTGCCTTTTTAGCATCACCCTTTGCTTCATAATAAGTTCCTAATTGATGCTGACCTGATGCGAAATCTGCATTCATTTCCAAATAATCAAGATATTCTTTTCTGGCCTTATTAAAAGCTTCTTTATTTTCAGCTTGACTATTTTTTAAAGCAAAATACCTTGCAGAATTAATCCTTACCACGCGCACAGTATCACTCAGTAACTCGTTGATATATTGGGAAAGTTCAGGTTGTGGGAAGTTGGTGAAGGCTCTTGCTACCTCATTTCTCACTAGAGCTGAAGAATCTTTACGTTGCCTTTGAAGAAGTTCAAGTCCTTTAGGAGAAAGAGTTCTGTTCGAGAAGTGGCGTATGGCAGTAGCTCTAACAATCGCCGGAAAATTCTTATTCTGGATCAAATGAGCAAGTGCATCATAATCACCTAATTGTCCCGGTATTAAGTAATCTGAAAAATGTTCGGCACGGTCTTCCCCAAATTTATTTGCAATAAATTCACTGGCCCATTCTGCTGTTTTATTATCGTGACAGGAGTTACATGCATTAGGAGTTCCATATTTTACTGTCTGGTCAGGCCTTGGGATTCTAAAGCTATGATCTCTTCGGAAATCGTTTCCCATATAGGTTTTACCAGTCATATGACAATTAATACATAACGAAGCTTCAGTATTTTCCTTATGAAAATGGTGGGAAGGTTTATCATAACTTTCTACATGGCAGCTTAAACAAAGGTCATTTTTTGTTTTCCTTGTTTTGGTGGAATGTACATCATGACAATCTATACAGGACACTCCGGAATGATACATCTTGCTTTGGACAAAGGATGCGTACACATAATCTTCATCCTTTATTTGGCCATCTCTTTCATAGGTGGGGTAAATCAATAATTCAGGATCATAATGATCAAGAAAGTTCCCGTTATAATCAAAGTATTTGGTTGTTTGAGACCTCCTGGAATGACATCGAGCACATTTATCAACGAGCTCTGTAGACGCCATATTGGTTTCCATATATAATGACGGTGGAACTGAACCGGGTTCAGGTTTCTTATAATATTCTACATGAAGACTAGCAGGACCGTGACAGGCTTCACAGCTTACATTAATTTCACTGAATTCTGTCTTGTAGATTTCTGTTTTAGGATCAAAATTTTTACGAAGGTTGGTAGAGTGACAGTCTGCGCACATCGTATTCCATCTCATAGCCCCTCTGCTCCAATGCAGCCATTCTGTATGTTGAATATCCAGTCCCTCCTGAAGGGCGAACCATTTGTTCTTTTTTGAATCCCAGGCAGTGAGGAGGACCTGATACTGCCCTTTGGGAAATTTGACCAGATATTGTTGAAGGGGTTCTATTCCAAAGGTATAATCTACTTTGTAATCATGATATTCCCCATCTGGTCCTTCTGTATTAACCATAAAGTCCATTTCCGTTTTGAAGAACCGGGTGGTTACACCTTTATTAGTAAATTGAACATCGTTGAAATCTCCAAGTACAGTGTTGGTATCTGCAATTTTCATGGCAAGATCATGATGAGAACCCTTCCAGGTTTCATATTCTGTTTGATGGCATGAAATACATGCTTCAGACCCAATAAAATTACCATAATGGTTTTCAGCTTCAACCGGAGTTATATAAATTTCATTTTTATCATTCTTACACCCCAGTAAGGAAAGTAATAGCAGAAAGACAGGTAAAATTTGATGATAGCAGGTTTTCAATCTTAGGCGAATAAATAGAGAAAAGCATAAGAAGTTTCTGTACATCTTATTTTACAACTAGTTAAATTTAAAGGCTAGCAAAGAATCTTATGCTAAGATATAAAAATCGATAGTATAATCTGGAGCGCTGCACCATTAATCTTTAATCAAATGCCAAAAAACCTCGTGATTAAGAGTGATTTTTTTGATACTATTAGAAGCTTCCCAGACGATTAATTTTTTTGTGGATTTTAAAATTCGATTCCTATGATAATGCGAGCTGCAAAGTAATTGCAATAAAAAAACCCGCTTCATCGAAGCGGGTTTTTAAAGGTGGTGCCTCCAGGAATCGAACCAGGGACACAAGGATTTTCAGTCCTTTGCTCTACCAACTGAGCTAAGGCACCAGTTGCTTTTGAAAGCGGTGGCAAATATAATTTCATTATTAGTAACTGACAAAGGAATTTTTAAAAAAATGCTTTTGTAAATTTGTCTTCCGAAAGCAATTAGCATGAACCTCGTTATAGATATAGGGAATACAGCGGTTAAAATGGCTGTATTTCAAAACAATAAGCTTCTTAAAAAATATAATTTTACCACAGAGAATTTTTCAGAAAACTTCAAAAATCTGCGAAATTCCTTTCCTGGGATTGAAAAATCTATCCTTTCTAATGTCTCAAATGATCATTCCGGGATAATTTCAGAAGTTCAAAAGCATTATTCTCTGCTTAAAATGTCTCAGGATCTCAATTTCCCCTTTGAAAATCAATATGCCACTCCGCAAACCCTGGGTAAAGATCGCCTTGCTCTGGTTTCGGCTGCGGTAAATGAATACCCTGGTAAAAATGTGCTGGTGATCGATGCCGGAACCTGTATTACCTACGATCTTAAAACCGCAGAAGAAGTTTATCTTGGGGGAGCCATTTCGCCGGGAATGGGAATAAGATTTAAAAGTTTACACAAGTTTACAGCAAATTTGCCGTTAGTAACACCTAAGCCGGAGCCCTCACTGGTTGGTAACTCTACAGAAACCAGTATTTTATCTGGAATTATTAACGGACTAAGAATGGAATTGCAGGGAACTATTCAATCTTATCAAGCTGAATTTGAAGATTTAACAGTTATTTTCACAGGTGGAGACAGCCAAATTTTGTCTATGCCATTAAAAAATAGCATATTTGCGAACTCAAATTTTTTGTTAGAAGGACTCAATTTCATTCTAGAATTTAACAAGACTCAATGATTAAACGATTTATAGTAATCGTAGCCTTTTTTTCCGCTTTTATAGCTGAAGCACAGGAGAACGTATCTTCACCATATTCTTACTACGGAATAGGATTAACAAACTTCAAGGGAACTGTCGCGAACAGATCCATGGGAGGAATAAGTATTTATAACGACAGTATCCACGTAAACCTGCAGAATCCTTCCGCTTACGGGAGGCTGAAATTAACCAATTACGCCATAGGAGCCAGTCATGACAGGATTAAACTGGAATCTTCCACCGCGAGCGACAGAGCTAAAATCACTTCCCTTGATTATCTCGCACTGGGACTTCCTTTAGGAGGTAATTTTGGTATAGGGATAGGGCTTATTCCTTATACATCGGTTGGATACCGAATACTGGATGTTGCAGAAGAGACTGCGAGCCGTCTTAACGGTAGAGGAGGGATGAATAAAGTTTTTCTTTCTGCAGGATATGCTTTTAATGATCACTTTAGTATAGGTGTAGACGCGAATTATAATTTCGGAAACTTTCAGAATCGCAGAACGGTTATCCGTGATGGAATTCAGTTAGGAACACGGGATGTAAATCGTTCAGATATTAAAGGTTTCAACTTTAATTTTGGTGCAGATTTTCGCACCATGGTATCTGATGCCTTGCAATTGAATCTTTCCGGAACCTATTCACCTGCTATAGGCCTTAAATCAGAAAACTTCCGTGAAATTTCAACGATAGCATTTGTAAATACGGGAGAAGTTGTAACCGATACTAGGGAATTGAATGTGGAGGATACTAATTTTACCTATCCGTCCAGATTAATGCTTGGTGCCGGGCTTGGCAAGCCACGTCACTGGTTTATAGGGGCAGAGTATGTAAGGGTGGGAGCTTCTTCATATGAAGATAGTTTTAGCTTTAGGAATGATGGTGGAGAGTTTGAAGATGCATCTCAGTTCAAAATAGGAGGATTTTTTATTCCTGAATTCAATTCTTACACAAGTTACTTTAAACGAGTGGTTTACAGAGGTGGTTTTAGGTATGACGGAACCGGGCTTATCATCGATAATGAGTCTATTAAGGAGTTTGGCATATCTTTTGGATTAGGACTACCAGTTGGCTTAAATGCGAATGATCCATTCTCTAACGTCAACCTCGGAATAGAACTTGGACAAAGAGGTACCAAAGATTCAGGTTTAATTCAGGAGAATTTTTTAAAGATATCAATTGGTTTATCTTTGAATGATAAATGGTTCACTAAAAGAAGATTTAATTAACCACAATAAACAAGAAAATGAAAAAGAGATTTCTAGCACTATTAACGGTTGCCTTAATGGGCGCAGGAGCCGTAAGCGCACAGTCCGGTGATTGTGCTACTATGGCAGCTTTAGCATATGATGATGCAAAAGCTAAAAATTATGATGCGGCATACCCAGCACTTATGAAAGTGAAAGAGGAATGTCCAAAATATAGCCTTGCTACCTATCAATATCTTGAAAGAGCTTTAGAATCCAAGATAGATGGAGCTACCGGTGAACAAAAAGAAGAATTTATTGAAGCCCTTATCGATGTTTGGAAAAATAGATTAGAACTTTATCCGGAGAAAACTGAAAAAGGTAAAATCTATTCTGATATAGCCCTTTTGAAATTTGATAATAAAATAGGGGACAAAGAAGATCAGTATGAAGCTTTTCACAAGGCTTATACCGAGGATAAAGAAAACTTCACCAGTCCTAAAGGATTATATGCATATTTTGACCTTATGGTTGATATGCAGGATGCCGGAGAGAGAGATCTTCAGGACGTGTTTGATATTTATGACCGCGTAATGGGGAAAATTGAGCAAGAAGAGAATGATGCGGCAGAAAACCTTGCTCCTTTGTTGAAAAAGCAGGAAGACGGTGTTGAGCTTACTTCAAAGGAAACAAAGCAAATCAAATATGCAGAGATCAACCTGTCTAACTATGCGAAAGTAAAGCAGGCTTTGAACGCAAAACTTGGTGCAAGAGCAGATTGTGATAACCTTATACCTCTTTATAAGAAAGATTTCGAAGAGAAGAAAACAGATGTTGCTTGGTTAAAGAATGTAAACGCGAGACTTTCAGCTAAAGACTGTACTGAAGATCCATTGTTCTTCCAGGTTTCTGAAGCGCTTCACAAATTAGAGCCATCTGCAAAATCTGCTTACTCACTGGGACAGTTGGCAGAAGCTGAAGGTAATGCAGGAAAAGCCCTTGATTACTATAATGAGGCTGCAGAATTAGAGACTAACAAATCTGACCAGGCTAAGATCTATTATAGAATCGCTAGCAATTATAAAGATAAAGGTAGCTTTTCTCAGGCGAGAAATTATTATAGAAAAGCTCTGAATGCTAAACCTTCTATGGGTAGTGCATACCTTCAAATAGCAAGTATGTATGCTCAGAGTGCAAACAATTGTGGTGAAGATGCATTTAGCAAAAGAGCCGTATACTGGTTGGCTGCAGATTATGCAGCAA
>JAGXII010000032.1 GCA_024635735.1 Christiangramia sp.
TTACAGAGGTCATTTGGATAATATCTCTAATAACTGTTTGATTGGAGCTGTAAATGCTTTCAATCAGAAAACAAACTTTGTAAAGAATCAGTTGACTGGTGAGTATGATGGTGTACCTGCAGTACAGAGAGATTATAAAGCAAAAGGAATTCCTACGGTAGTTGTGGGAGATCATAACTACGGGGAAGGTTCTTCCAGAGAACACGCTGCTATGGAGCCAAGACACTTAGGTGTTAAGGTAGTATTGGTAAAATCTTTTGCACGTATCCATGAGACAAATCTTAAGAAGCAGGGAATGCTAGGAATCACTTTCGATAATGAATCAGATTACGATCTAATTCAGGAAGATGATACCTTCAACTTTATAGATCTTAAAGATTTTGCACCGGACAAGCAGCTTACTATAGAAATAGTGCATGCAGATGGAAGCAAAGATACCATTAAGGCTAATCATACTTATAATGAGCCTCAAATTCAATGGTACAGAGAGGGTTCTGCTCTTAACCTTATTAAAAAGCAGAATGCGGCTTAAGTAATCAGGCTTTAATATTAATATAGATTGAATAAAACTCCCGTATTGCGGGAGTTTTATATTTTTGCAATAATCCTGAATTATATCTGATGAAATTATTTAAAAATCAGTGGTCGAATATCATTTTAATTGTATTCATCCTGGCGATGATTATTCCGCAAACGCGTAAACCTATTCAAATTTTCGTTAATAAACTTATAGCCTTCGCACCTTCAGTGAATGATGCCGAAGACAGGGAAAAAATTGCAGATTATAACTGGGTACTCGAGGATGTAAGAGGAAAAAGAACCGAATTTTCACAATATAAAGGCGAGGTGATCATCGTTAATTTCTGGGCTACATGGTGTCCGCCCTGCATAGCCGAAATGCCTTCTTTCCAGGCCTTATATGAAGATTATAAAGGAGAAGTTACTTTTTTATTCGTTTCAAATGAACAGCATGAGACGGTAACCAATTTCCTGAAAAGAAAACGTTATACTCTGCCTACTTTTAAAATGCTTACAAAAGCACCGGATCCTATGGAAGGGCGTACTTTACCCACGACCTATGTGCTGGATAAAAAAGGAAATATTGTGGTAGACAAGGTGGGATCAGCCAACTGGGATAGCGAATCTTTCCGAAAGACGCTCGATAAATTGCTGGATGAAAATTAAATTTTTCTAAAAAAGGATTTCAGAAATTCAGGATGGTAGATGGATAGCATCACTTTAAGATCTTCTGAAAAAGTCGTTTCTTCATCCAGAAACCGGAAAATAGCGTCTATATCATTTCTCGTATATAACTTTGTAAACAGTTTTTCTCCAAGATCATTTCTTCGTGCCAGGACATCCAGGAAGATGGCATCGTATTTTCTAAATTTATTATTAAACAAATTGTGATTAGGCGGATATCCCGATTTAATATTTTCTATGATCCTGTCAACCTTCTTTTCGGTATTCTTAAATGAATAGCCAGAAGAAGCTTTCACCCAGCCTCCGCCGGTACCAATTTTTGTAACATGTGGTGAACTGCCTTCTGAAAATGAATAATCTGTCATTGGGATCATTCCTATTTCAGATTCCACAACTGTCCATTTAGAAATCTTCAAAACTTCTTTGATGTATTTATTCAGCATTTCATCATACACCTTTTCTTCTGTAAGAAAGGGAGTAAAGAAAGTATATTCAATGAGCGCTTTTGTTTCAGAAACAGGCAAAACATAGGTGAAACTAGTGGAATTTTCATATGGTAACCTGTAATCCATCATGGTAAAAACCTTAGGATTAAAAATCTTTTCCTCAGTTTCAATTAACAAACCTTTAAAGTGTTGCCAGATAAGAGTAGACTTTGTATCGGTTTGAAAATTTTTTGGAAGTCTGCTGTCAAAGAAGTGAGTGGCTGTATATTTTGATTTCTCCCCTATGGCCGATCGGGTTACCTGGTCTATTCGATCAATTTTATCATTTATAAAAGTAATCTCCGGGGTTTTTTCAAGTTTCTCTTTGATATGCTGATAGAAATCCCGGGACCGAAGCATCTTATAAGAATATTCACCAAGGTCTATTTCATGATATATATTGGAAGAAATGAATGCTGCTTTTTTCCAGGAATTATATATGATGGAGTCCCACTTTCCACCGGATTTCTCCCAGAAGCACCAGGTTTTATCGTTCCCGGTTTTTTCAGAAGGATCAATAATGGCAATTTTCTTTCCCTTAAAGAAGATATCTTCATTTATTCTGGCTGCAAGTTGAAGACCAGCCAGACCTCCACCTACAATAACGTAGTAATAATCTGGCGTTCTCATTTTTTATATTTCACTTTTTGAAATATTTAAAAGGAACGAAAAGCATTCCGAAGCATTCACCTTCATCCTTTCCCAGATGTTTATGGTGCATCTTATGAGCTCTCCTTATTCCTTTCGCATATTTGTTATTAGCATTTCTGAAGATCTTGAATCTTTGATGTATAAAAATATCATGAACGGTAAAATAGGTAATACCGTAGGCAAGAATTCCAAGCCCGATGGGAAGACCAAACCATACATCTTCATATTTCCATAGAAGAAAGCATCCAATACTCACCAGCGCATAGAACACAAAGAAGAGGTCATTGCGTTCCCACCAGCTGCTGTGGTCTTTTTTATGGTGGTCTTTATGTAGTTTCCACAAAAGACCATGCATAATATATTTATGAGTAATCCAGGCCATTCCTTCCATGATAATGAAAGTACCCAGAAATACTACTATCCATAATAAAACATTCATTTTTTTCTGAGTTTTTAAATTAGGTTCAACCTGTAAGAAAGATACGATTTAGCGAGTAAACCTGCTTTTTCGTAGTTCGGTACTCTTATCCGCTGCTTTCGTATCTCCAGAGAAGGAACCTTCTTTAATTTTTGTAATAATTTTTTATAATAAATATAAGCGGTGTAAACTCCAAATTTAGCTTCTACTGGAAGATTCGCAATTCCTTTTAATCCTTTATGAAAATCCTCTTCGATTTCAGCAATTATCTGGTCTTTATTAACCTCATCCAGTTCAGCCAGATCGACATTTGGAAAATAGCTTCTGCTTAGACCTTCATAATCGGCTTTTAAGTCCCTTAAAAAGTTTACTTTCTGAAAAGCTGATCCAAGGCTCATCGCATTACTCTTCAACTGGTCATATTTAGAATTATCTCCCTTAACAAATACTTTTAAACACATTAAACCTACTACATCTGCGCTGCCATAAATATACTGCTTAAATTCTTCAATGTTTAAATATTCTGATTTATGAAGATCTAACCTCATACTGTCCATAAACGAATTATATAACTCAGCCGGAATTTGATATTTATGAACGGTTTCCTGGAAAGAATTAAGAATTGGGTTAAGACTTATCTTATGTTCAATTGCTTTATGAAGTTCTTTTTCAAAGTCATTAAACAGGATTTCTTTATCGTAATCGTGAAAAGTATCTACTATTTCATCTGCCAGTCTCACAAAGCCATAAATGTTATAAATATCCTGTCTTATGGATGGTGCAAGCATTTTAGTAGCCAGAGAAAAGGAAGTACTATAGGTGTTAGTGACTATCTTGCTACACGATCGGGATACGGTGTCAAATAAAGATTTCATATCAATTTTTTTCATTTTTTTCAATAAGCCCGGCAGCTAGTTTTCCAGAAATTAAAGAAGGAGGAACTCCTGGACCTGGAACGGTTAACTGTCCGGTAAAATACAACTGGCTTACTTTTTTACTTTTCAATTTGGGTCTTAAAAATGCCGTTTGAAAAAGCGTATTAGCCATCCCGTATGCATTCCCTTTATAAGAATTATAAGCTTCTTTGAAGTCTTTTACACAGAAGGATTCTTTGAAAATAATATTTTTTTTGACATCCTGACCGGTTAAAGTTTCAAATCTCTTTATAATCATCTCGAAATAATGCGCTCTAATCTTCTCAGTATCTTCAAGATCGGGGGCAAGAGGGATTAGAAAAATTCCGGCTTCTTTTCCTTCAGGTGCGCAAGTATCATCTGTAATTGAAGGGAAACTTGCATAAAATAATGGGTCGTCAGGCCATTTTGGATCATCATAAATATCCTTTGCATGAGCTTCAAAACTGCTGTCAAAGAATAAAGTATGGTGTGAAACATTTTTTAGTTTCTTATCAAATCCAACATAAAAGAGAAGGGAGGAAGGAGCGAAAGTTTTATTATCCCAGTATTTTTCAGAATATTGTCTCAGTTTTTGAGGTAGCAGCTGCTCAGAGTGGTGGTAATCTGCACCGCTCAAGACCACATCGCTTAGGAATTCTTTTCCACCTGCGATGAGACCTTTTGCTTTTCCTTTTTCGGTGATAATTTTATCTACGGGTGAATTCAGATGAAATTGAACACCAAGCTCTTCGGCCAGTGTTTTAATGCCTTCAATAACCTTGTACATGCCTCCATGGGGATGCCATGTTCCAAGACCAAAATCAGCATAATTCATAAAACTGTAAAAAGCTGGTGTATCTGATGGTTTTGCTCCAAGGAAAAGAACCGGAAACTCCAGGATCTGCCTTAACTTAGGATTTTTAAACTCCTTCCTAACGTCCTGACTAATATTCGTAAAAAATCTATCCAGTCTTTTAGCGGTTGCGGGACTTACCAGCTCCATTGGAGATATTCCCGGCCTGTAAACGAGATCTTTAATGGCGATCTCATAGTTATCCTGGGCTTTGGTAATAAACTTTTTTAATTTGGAGGCACTGCCTGTTTCCTCCTTTTCAAAGTTCCGGTAGATTCCTTCAAGATTCCCCGGGATACTTATAGATTCTCCTTTTCCAAAGTAAACCTGATAAGCGGGATCCATTTTTGTGAGCTGGTAGAAATGATCGGGTGTTTTTCCAAAATCGGCAAAAAAGCGTTCAAAAACATCAGGCATCCAGTACCAGGTAGGTCCAATATCAAAGGTGAATCCGTTCTTTTTTAGCTGTCGGGCCCGACCTCCAACGGTACTGTTCTTTTCAAATATATGCACTTCGTGACCTGCTTTTGAAAGATAACAGGACGCCGAAAGCGCCGAAAAACCGGAGCCAATTATGTTTATTTTTTTGGTCGTTAATTCCTTAGAGGTTGTTTATAAAATCGGAGATTGAAGAATGAACTTTAATGTTATCCGGGATCTCTTTTCCTTGAAACGTTTTAACACGATTTCCCAGTAGATGTAATTCTCTTTTTTTCTTATCACAAATCTTCGCCTGGAATTCAGTTATAAAATCATTTAGATCTGTGTTTGCAGGAGTTACCGTAAGATAACTTACGAAAATGAGATTATTATGGATTTCCATCAGATATTTAATATTATCCAAAGGAAGGCTTGATCCCAGGTAAATTGCGTTTTTGCCCGCGGCCAGCAGTTCGTAATTTAAATATAGAATTCCTATATCATGAATTTCATTATCTGGAAGAAATAGAACATACAGTTTATCTTCCTCCAATACATTTTCGAATTTGAATTCGGCGATATTCAGATAAATCTTTTGTTTGATTAACTCAACGATATAGTGCTCATGAATGGGTTTTATGGTATCTGTTTGCCAAAGCATCCCGATTTCGTCCAGTAGCGGAATAAACACATCGTAAAATATATGTCTGAAATCCCGGGTCTCTCTTAACTTGTGATAGGTGCGCTGAAACAGGCGATCATCAAAGTTCATCATCGCCAGTTTAAAAGCGTTTTTAGACCGGTTTTCCTCACTGGAGGATGCGGTAATCCTTTTAACCAGGCTATTGATCTCTTCGTCCTTCATTTTTGAAATTCTGGAGATCTTATAACCATGTTCATTTAAAAAGGCAATATTGAGGAGCTTCTGAAGGTTCTCCCCATTGTAGGTGCGGATATTTGTTTTGGTCCTTTCCGGGTTTAAGATATCGTATCTTTTTTCCCAAATCCGGATAGTATGAGCCTTAATACCGCTTAGGTGCTCAAGGTCTTTAATACTGAAATTTTGTTTGATATGTTCCATGAATTTATAATCAGGTTAAACAAATCTAAAGAATAATAATGTTTGTTGGACTTTTTAATATGTTAAATGTTTAATAATAGGGATAAAAAGTTAAACAAGTTTATTTTTTCTATATTCATTTTATGAGTCTGAAGCCTCATAATTTGTATGATTTATTGTAATTTTTGACCTTAAAAAATTTACTATGAAGAAATTTACATTTTTCCTTTTTACTATTGTTTTTCTTAATCCGGGAATATTTCTGGCTCAGAATACTCAGAAATCTCCGGGCAATAAAGATTTTTCGCCGGGTTTAACGGCTATTAAAAAAGCCGATCTTAAAAAGGATATTTTTGAGCTTGCCAGTGACCAGATGAGGGGAAGGCGTGCAGGTACTATTGATGAATTAAGAGCAGCAGCCTGGGTTGCCCAGAAGGCAAAAGAAGCTGGATTAGAACCTGCAGGAGAAGACTGGACTTATTTTCAATTTTTTCCTCTTTACAGATCGGTGGTGGCAGAAAATAGTGAAGTTAATATCAATGGGCAGTCTGCTGAATTATGGAAAGATATCTGGCAGGTCACTCCTGTTGAAACAAGGCTAAAAGCCTCTCCGGTATTACTTAAAACCCTGGCAGATACAACAGGAAATCTTAAAGATAAAATGGTAATAATGGACTTATTACCCCCAAATAAGTTACCGGAAGAAGGAATGAGCCTTTGGGTATATAGATATGCATTATCCGCTATAAGACAACAATCTGAAACCTTAAAAAGGCAGGGTGTAAAGGCAGTTATTCTTGTTGCCGATTCTACTGCCAGTTCCAAAATTGACTTTTTTGGTCATGGGATTGAAGAGGGAAGATATGAACTTGAAAAAAGCAAGTGGTTAAATGAGGAAAATTCTACACCTGTATTTCTGGTTTCACGAGAAAAAGGAGAGGAATTAAAAAAGGAGGGAGCGGAGTTCAGTGCAGATATCAGAGTTAATAAATATACCTATCCTTCGGCAAATGTTATAGCTAAAGTTCCTGGAAGGGATAGCAATTTGAAGGAGGAGTATGTAATATTCAGCGGACATCATGATCACGATGGTATAGGAAATCCTGTGGAAGGTGATTCTATATGGAATGGAGCCGATGATAATGCTTCGGTAAGTGTAGCCCTTCTTGCTATAGGTAGAGCTTGGAAAAAGAATCCCGGTAAGCGAAGCGCTCTGTTTATCTGGCATGGTGCTGAAGAAAGAGGTTTGATGGGATCAAAATATTTTGTTGAAAATTCTACCATCCCTAAAGAAAGCATGGTTGCGGTTTTAAACGGGGATATGATTGGCCGTAATGATTCTGGTAATGCCGCTTTATTAGGCTCTATTTCACCTCACAAAAATTCTACAGAACTGGTTGAAATGGCAATGAATGCCAATAGTGAATTAACTAAATTTAATGTTGATACTTCCTGGGATAATGAAAATCATCCGGAGTTCTGGTACTTTAGAAGTGATCATTTGCCTTATGCCAGGGCTGATGTGCCTGCTATTTTCTTTACAACCTTGCTGCACCCTGATTATCATACACCAAAAGATGAAGCCGACAGGATTGATCTAGAGAAGCTCACCAAAATGACCCAGTGGATGTATGCTACAGGCTGGAAAGTTTCAGAAACTGCTCAAAAACCTGCTCTGGATACAAAATCGGAAATGAAGGATTAAGCTATAAGGAATCCAATAAAAAAGGAGATTTTCATATGGGAAAATCTCCTTTTTTATTTTCTACTCTTGATTCGATAAACATTTCCATTTCGCTTCGCTCTTCCGGTCTGGTAGGAAGTTCATCAGAAAAAAGAAAATTAAAGGACGTGAGCCTTGAGTTATATATTGAAAACCTGTCTTTTTGGTTAATTTTTTAATTAATGTTTACACAAATGTTGTCACACTAAATTTAAAAATGTACTATCTACAGACTATAAGAGTGATTATTTGTACCCGGAGCGGGACTTGAA
>JAGXII010000033.1 GCA_024635735.1 Christiangramia sp.
AGATGTGTATAAGAGACAGGAAAAGGACAGACAGGGAAAAAAAGGCCACGGGATTGGACTTTCCACTGTAAAAAAACTTGTTGGAAGTTTAGGTGGAAACATCAACGTTCATTCTGAAGAAGGCCTGGGAACAAATTTTGAATTTAGCGTAAAGCGCCCGGAAATAGCAGATTAGGATTTTTTTATAATAAAGTTGTTTAATTTTAAATATCTTTAAATAACAATCTACTTAGGGAGATGTCACAAAAATTAGTTCCATTTAATGAGAAACTCAGAAGAGTTGCTCTAAAGGAGTATTCAATTTCAAACACGGGGCCGGATGAAGATTATGACAATCTTACGTTTCTGGCTGCCGCTATCTGTGATGTACCTGTTGCCAAAATAAGTATTATTGATAAAGACCGTATCTGGAACAAATCGGTATATGGGGCGGACACCTCAGAAATCTCCCGGACTAATTCTTTTTGCGACCGGGCTATTCATTCAGATAATTCTATCACTATTTTTAATAAAAGTGATGACCCGGAAATTTTTAAAAAGGCTGAGGGTATATATGACCGTGAATTTTCGTTTTATGCCGGCGTTCCCTTATATAATCCTCAGGGCCACGCCATTGCCGTTTTCTGTATTTTTGATTTCAAAGAACGGCACTTGTCCCAAGTTCAGTTAAAATCACTTAAGGGCCTTGCGAAACAAACTTTGAATCTTTTTGAATTTAGAAAGCAAAAAACCAAGTTATACCAGGTTCAAAATAAACTGAAAGAGAAATACCAGGAACTGGAAAGATTTGCCAGTCTTGTTTCTCATGATTTGAAGTCACCTCTTGCCAATATTATATCTCTGAGCGAACTGCTTAAGGATGAAAATAAAGGGAAGTTTGATGAAGATACCGAACAATACCTGGAATTCTTAGTAGAATCTTCCTATTCTCTCCGTAATTATATAGATGGGATCTTAAGTTTTTATCGCAGCGACCATGTTCTGGAGAAAGACTATGAAAATGTAGATCTGCGCAAATTACTGAAGGTCATTACCGACCTCTACCAGGTTTCAGATGATATAAAGATTACCTATCCAGACGATGTTATGCTTAACAATGTTAATAAGGCTGCGCTTACGCAGGTTTTCATGAATCTAATTAGCAACGCTTTAAAATATAACGATAAGGTAACGCGTAAGGTTGAAATTAAATTTTCAAAGGATGAAACCTATTACTACTTTCAAGTACGGGATAATGGCAAGGGCATCCCAAAAGAAAAGTTTAAAGAAATATTTGAAATATTTACCACATTGGATTCTGCAGACAGAGAAGGAAATATGGGAAGTGGTATTGGTCTCGCTACCGTAAAAAAACTTGTAGAATCTATGAATGGGACAATTACGGTGGATTCAGTACCCCTGAAAGGCAGTGTCTTTAAATTTAGTGTTAAAAGGCTGTAACACCTAATCGCTTTTCATTTTCTATATTTGAATTGAATCTTTATTCCCGAATATGCATTTTCAACATCCGGAAGTACTTTATGCCCTTTTCCTGCTCATAATTCCGGTTATTATTCATTTATTCAGGTTACGAAAATTTCAGAAGGAAGATTTCACCAATGTTAAATTTCTAAAAAAAGTAATCCAGGAAACCCGGAAAAGCTCCAGGCTTAAAAAATTTCTTGTTCTTTTTACCCGAATCCTGCTCTTTACCAGTTTGATTCTGGCTTTTGCACAACCCTATATTCCCGCAACCACGCAGGCTCTCCAGGATAAAAAAACTCTTATTTATTTAGATAATTCTTTTAGTATGGAGGCATCCTCCAGCCAGAGGAGTTTATTTTCCAGTGGTTTAAACCAGTTACTGGAAAATCTCAGTGATGATGAATCTTATGCATTGCTGACCAATGACCGGGAAATTTCTGAATTTTCAGGAAATGAATTAAAAGATGTACTGCAAAATATTACTCTTACCTACAATCACGCTGACTTCCGAAACATTCAGTTAAAAGCAAAAAACTATTTTAAGGATTTTCCGGGAACTGTTCACAAACTACTTATGATTTCAGATTTCCAGCAATCAATGGAAATGCCTGATCTGATCTCAACCGATGATATGGAATATGCTTTAGTGCAGGGCAAACCATCTAATTTAAGAAACAGAAGCATAGACAGCGCATATATCACAGAAATTAATCCTGAGAATTTTAAACTGAATATAAACTTAAGTTCTACGGTTAATGGGGAAGACTTATTAGCTGTTTCTGTTTTTGACGAGGATAAATTACTGGGTAGAAATACAGTGGATTTTAGCAAAAGTAAATCTACAAGCCTGACTTTTACGCTTCAGAATAAGGAAATAGCGAAAGGCAGAATTAAAATTGATGATCCCGGTTTACAATATGACAACCAGCTTTTCTTTAATATTCGGGAAAATCCAGCCATAAAAGTGGTGATTATCTCAGAGGCAGATAATGGTTTTTTACAGAAAATATTTACGAATCCCGAATTTGAAACTCTGGCCTTTTCTCCTACTCAAATTGATTTTAATAGTCTGAACTCGGCTAATCTTATAATCCTCAATGAAGTTCAACAATTTTCAGCGTCACTACTCAATAATCTTGAAACAGTTTTTCAGAATGGTGCCTCTTTGATCATTATTCCTTCAACCAACGCTCAAAATCAAAATCAGCTATTAAACAGGTTTGGTTTCAGTTCTTTTTCAGAAGAAATAAATCAGGAAAGACTTATTACCAGTATTCAGTTTGATCATCCGCTATTAAATGGCGTTTTTGAAGACAGAACTCAGAACTTCGATTATCCAAAAGTACTTAGTTCATTTAATATTTCCTCTGGAAATGCGATTTTAAGTTATCAGGATAATCGTCCTTTCCTTATTGGCAGTAACTCGGGTTATCTTTTTACGGCAGCTTTGAACAGGGAAAATTCTGATTTTATTAATTCGCCGCTGGTAGTCCCTGTTTTTTATCAAATTGGCCTGGAGTCCCTAAAGAAAAACCAGCTTTATTATGAAACAAATACTCCTAACAGTATAGATGTTTCTGCAGAAGCTGGAAAGGATGAAGTATTACATCTGGTTAAAAATGGAAAAAATTTAATACCACAGCAACAAAATTTCACCAACCGTGTTCAAATCAATACTTCAAACCTCGATCTGGAAGACGGGAATTATGATTTAATGAATAGGGAAAGAAAGATTTTAACGCTAAGTTTTAATTATAACCGGGAGGAAAGTGAACTTTTATATTCAGATATTTCCGCGATTGAAAATATACAAACCTTTGATTCTATTGAAGAATATTTTTCTACTGCAAATGCTGCTTCAGAAATTACGGTGCTTTGGAAATGGTTTGTTATTTTTGCTCTGATCTTTTTAGCTATTGAAATGCTCCTTCTAAAATTCTTCAAATGAAGCTACTCTTAAAATCGGTGACCATCCTTGATCCAGGCTCTACATTCCACAAAAAGAAAGCAGATATTTTCATCGTCAACGGAATCATTAAAAAAATAGGAAAGAACCTTAAAGAAAAATCCGACAAAGAAATTTCAGTCAAAAACCTTCATGTTTCCACCGGTTGGTTTGACAGCAGCGTAAGTTTTGGTGAACCAGGATATGAGGATCGTGAAACCATTGCAAATGGCCTTGATACGGCTGGAAAATCGGGATTTACCTCTGTAGCCTTAAATCCTAACACCTATCCCGTCCTTGACCATAGCAGTAGCATTGGTTCGGTAAAGTCGAAAGCTGCTTCACACCCTGTAAATCTGTTGCCTGTGGGTGCTCTTACTGTGAAAAGTGAAGGGGTAGATCTCGCAGAATTACTGGACATGCAGGAAGCCGGCGCTATAAGTTTTGGAGATTATAAGTTGCCGGTAAGGAATCCGAATCTTCTGAAAATCGGACTTCAATATGCTCAGAATTTTGATGCTTTAATCCAGAGTTTTCCTCAGGAAAATCGAATTGCCGGAACAGGTATCGTAAATGAACATGAAAACAGTACACTGCTTGGTTTAAAAGGTATTCCAAACCTTGCTGAGGAGCTTCAGATAACTCGGGATCTTTATCTTTTAGAATACACTGACGGTAAACTTCATATTCCAACAATTTCAACAGAGAAATCTGTAAAGCTCATTCGCCAGGCAAAGAAAAAAGGACTGGACGTGACCTGTAGTGTAGCGATTCATAATTTAATTTTTACAGATGAGGAGTTAAAGGAGTTTGATGCAAATGCAAAAGTTCTGCCTCCGCTAAGGACTAAAAAGGACACTAAAGCCCTGATAAAAGGACTGAATGACGGAACTATAGATATGGCAACCAGCGACCATAATCCAATAGATGTGGAACATAAAAAAGTAGAATTTGATAATGCCATGTATGGAACCATTGGGCTGGAATCTGCATTTGGAGCATTATCCACGCTTTTTGATACCGAAGAGGTGATTGAACTTCTAACTTCAGGGAAAGAACGCTTTAACATACAAAAACACTCTGTAGAAGAAGGTGAAGTTGTCGATTTGAGTCTTTTCATTCCAAATGAAGAATACGTGTTTACTAATGAAGAAATATTGTCCAGTTCGAAAAACAGTATCTTTTTGAATCATAAGATGAAAGGCCGTGCTTATGGGGTTATCACAGAGAATGGTTTTATAGGTAAATAATTTAATTAATATGGAAACTACAAGTCAGGGAAAAACGACGGCTATCGTAGCGTATCTTACTATTATAGGTACGATTATAGCTTATTTTATGAATCTGGATCCAAAAGACCGTTTTGCCAGTTTTCACATTAGACAGGCTTTTGGGATTCACATTACCTTCTATCTTTTAGGAGCTCTTATGGGTTTATTTGATAACGGTTTTATAGTGGGAGCCTTTTACGTTTGCTTCTTTGTATTATGGGTATACGGCCTCATCGCAGCAATTAAAGGAGAGGAAAATGAAATCCCTGTTTTAGGACCACTGTTTCAAAAATGGTTTAGTACAATTACATAATGAACAAAGATTTAGCACTTAAACATATAGTTAGAAAACCAAAAGTTGAAATCTCTAAAAAAGCACCCCTTCTTATTATGCTTCACGGTTATGGGAGCGATGAGAATGATCTCTTTTCGTTTGCCGATGAATTACCCGATGAACTTTATATAATTTCGGTAAGGGCGCCTTACCAAATGCAGCCTTATGGCAATGCGTGGTATGCTATTCACTGGGATAATAATGATGGTAAATTTAGTGATGATGTTCAGGCTATTAGCTCCCGGGAAACCATTGTAGAGTTTATAGATGAGATAATTAAAAACTATCCTGTAGATGCAAACAACATCAATCTGCTAGGCTTTAGCCAGGGAAGTATCCTGAGTTATGCTGTAGCTCTTTCTTATCCTGAAAAGATTAAAAATGTAGTGGCTTTAAGCGGATATGTTAATCAGGGGATTCTTAAGGAAGGCTATGAAAATAACGATTTCTCCAATTTAAAATTTTACTGCTCCCATGGTTCTGTTGACCAGGTGATTCCAGTTGAATGGGCACGTAAAACCAAACCATTCCTCGATCATCTGAAAATCGAGAATTCCTATTCAGAATTTCCGGTAGGTCATGGAGTAGCTCCTCAAAATTTCTTTGAATTCAGGGAGTGGTTGGAAAAAAGAATTTAATTTACCGGATAAAGAAATGATTTTTCAGGAGTGAAATTTATTTCTCCGTTCTCCCCTATTTCATAATAAAGAAAAACTTCTCCCCAATAAGTTCCATCGGTAAAATCGGCAATCAGCCATTTGTGATTTAAAACCTTGATCTTATTGATTTTCATGTCCCCATCCATGCCGTCATAAGGCACATATGGGTTATCTTCACCAACTTTATTCTTACTAATAATGGCATCTTCAATTTTCACAACCAGATTTCCGGTATCTATTCCTTTTTCTTCAAAATAACTCAATGCCTCTTCATTATTCTCTAAATTGAAATAATCTTCTATTGGAACTGCCGCAGTTAAAGAGTCTATATTAGTTTCAGCCTCCTCCAATCTATTTTTAAGACTGGTTATTTCATTTTCCTTTGAATCAAGAATACGTTTATCATTCACGTAAATAAAAATCGCGAACAACAGCGTAAAAACAAAAAGGTACATTAATATCTTATTGCGCATCTAAATTTCAATTTTAAGATTGTCATAGGCTAAATGAACATTGGCGGGGAGCTTTGCCTCCACTTCGTCATGAAATCCAAGCAAATGACTTATATGAGTTAAGTAAGCTATTTCAGGATTTACCCTTTTGATAAATTCCAGGGCTTCTTCCAGGTTAAGGTGAGAGTGGTGAGGCTTAATTCTAAGCGCATTCACAACCAGTACTTTAAGATTTTTTAATTTTTCAATTTCCTTATCTTCTATGGTTTTAAGATCTGTTAGATAAGCGAAGTCCTTTATGCGGAAACCAAAAACCTGTAATCGATTATGCCAGAATTGAATAGGTGTGATGGTTAACCCATTAAAATCAAAACCCTTATTCTCGATTACATTTTCCTTGACCCCAGGAGCGCCGGGATATTTATTTTCAGTTTCAAAAATATAATCAAATCTCTTTTTAAGTGATTTCAATACACGTTTATGGGCAAAAATAGGTATATCTCCCTGTCTGAAAAAGAACGGACGAATATCATCCAGTCCCGCAATATGATCATTGTGCTCATGCGTGTATAAAATCGCATCCAGATGATTCACATTATTGGCAAGCATTTGCTGCCTGAAATCAGGACCGCAGTCAATAAGAATATTCAAATTATTCCATGTAACAAGAACTGAAACACGTAAACGTTTATCTTTTGGATTATCACTTAAACATACCGGATGATCACTGCCAATAATCGGTATCCCCTGCGATGTCCCTGTGCCTAAAAACCTTACTTCCAAATGATGTTATTTTTAACACAAAAGTAAATATATTTTTTCGTATGCCTACTCCTTTTAGTACTTTTGAGGCACACAATAAACAATGTTGACTTAAAAGAAAAATTATGCCAATTACCATAATGGGCGACAAGGAATTCGAGAACATTCCTTCTATTAATAGTAAAGCTCTTCGCATCAATTTAAATGAACACATCTACGGTACGTTTTCTGAAATTGGTGCAGGTCAGGAAACTGTTAGAAACTTTTTCCGGGCAGGTGGTGCCTCAGGCACCATTGCAAAGGCAATGAGTGCCTACGATAAAGATTTTAGTGATGCTATCTATGGCGTTGAAGAAGACAGGCGATACGTGACCGAAGACAGGTTAAAGAAAATGCTTTCTCACGAAACCAGTCTTATTGAAGAAAGAATTTCCCGCAAGAAACATCCCAATAAATTATTCTTTACCTATGCAAATACGGTGGCTACCATCGATTTTGCAAAAAAGTATAAAGGGCACGGCTGGGTTGGAATTCGTTATCAGGTTGATCCAAATGAAGATTATAACGAAATTCTCCTTCACGTAAGATTCCATGAAAATGATGCAAGGCATCAGCAAAATACCTTGGGAATTCTAGGTGTTAATCTTATTTATGGAGCTTATTACAAGTATGACAATCCCAAAAAACTGCTACGATATCTCTATGATCATATTGATAAAGATCAAATTGAAATAGATACCATTAACTTTTCGGGACCAAAATTTGAAAATGTCGATAACCGACTCATGAGTCTGCAACTGGTTAAAAATGGAATGACCGAAGCGGTTATGTTTGGCCCTGACGGAAACAACGTTCTGCCTGCAAAAATTCTTTATAAAAAGAATATTCTTGCGCTTCGTGGGAGTTTTAGACCAGTGACTAAAGTAAATATGGATATGTATGAGCGTTCAAAGGAAATGTTCTTACAGGAAAGCAAGGTATCTGAAGAAAATACAGAAATCATTTTCGAAATTACCTTATCTAACCTACGTGCTGAAGGCGAAATTGATGAAAGGGATTTTATGGACAGGGCCGAATTATTATGTTCCTTAGGCCAAACCGTAATGATCTCGAACTTCCAGGAATACTATCGGGTAGTAGAATATTTTTCCCGTTATTCCAAGCAAAGAATGGGACTTACCATGGGTGTTCAGAACCTTGTGGATGTATTTGACGAAAAATACTATCGCCATTTAAGTGGAGGTATTCTTGAAGCATTTGGTAAACTGTTCTTTAAAGATCTTAAGGTATATCTATATCCACTTAAAGATCCTGAAACAGGAAAAATTACGACCAGCGAAAATGTAAAAGTTCATCCAAGAATGAAGGAGCTGTTCAAGTTCTTTAAGTATAATGGAAGAGTTGAAGATATTAAAAACTATAACCCCGCTATTCTTGATATTTATTCTCGTGAGGTGTTAAAAATGATCAGTGAAGGTGAAGATAGCTGGGAAGATATGCTTCCTGAAAAAACTACCAAGATGATCAAAGAGCATAATTTATTCCATTATAAGGAAAGTAAAAAGAAAGCAAAAACCGAAGCATAAATTGCTTTCAATATATAGAATTAAAAAAGCTGTTCGTTTTGAACAGCTTTTTTTGATTTTACCGATAAAGAATAAATTAATCTAGCCTTTCTATCCTGGCTCCTATAGCTTTAAGTCTTTCTTCAATATTCTCGTATCCACGGTCTATTTGTTCAATATTATGAATAGTGGAAGTTCCTTTTGCCGAAAGTGCAGCGATCAGCAAAGAAATTCCAGCTCTAATGTCGGGTGAGGTCATCGTGGTAGCTTTCAACTGTGATTTAAAATCGTGCCCTATAACTGTCGCCCTGTGAGGGTCACAAAGAATAATCTTGGCACCCATATCTATAAGTTTATCCACAAAGAATAAACGACTCTCGAACATCTTTTGATGAACCAGAACGCTGCCTCTTGCCTGAGTAGCAACTACCAGAATTATACTTAAAAGATCGGGAGTAAAACCAGGCCATGGAGCATCACTTATGCTCATTATGGAACCATCTATAAAACTTTGAACTTCATATCCATTAGTATGTGCAGGAATATGAATATCATCTCCTTTCTTTTCTATTGTAATCCCAAGTTTTCTGAAAGTTGTAGGGATAATTCCCAACATATCCCAGTTCACATTTTTAATAGTAATATCACTTTTGGTCATTGCAGCCAGTCCAATCCAGGAACCTATCTCGACCATATCTGGAAGAATTCTGTGTTGACAACCACCAAGTTTTTCTACGCCCTCTATACTAAGAAGGTTAGACCCTACACCGCTAATTTTAGCTCCCATAGAGTTTAACATCGTACACAATTGCTGAAGGTAAGGCTCACAGGCCGCATTATAAATAGTAGTTGTTCCCTTTGCAAGAACAGCTGCCATTACAATATTAGCCGTTCCGGTTACTGAAGCTTCTTCAAGGAGCATAAAATCACCTTTCAATCCGTTTGGTGCTTCTACTCCATAAAATCGGTCTTCTTTATTATAACGAAAATCGGCTCCAAGTTTCATGAAACCTTCAAAGTGAGTATCGAGTCTCCTTCGACCAATTTTATCTCCACCCGGCTTTGGTATAAAACCTTTTCCAAAACGACCAAGAAGTGGTCCTACAATCATGATAGATCCGCGAAGTCCGCCCCCATCTTCCTTGAATTGCTCACTTGCCAGGTAATCCATATCAATATCATCACTCTGGAAAGTATAGCTTCCCTTTCCTGTTTTCTTGACTTTAACTCCCAGATTTCCCAGCAGTTTAATAAGTTTGTTGACATCCAGAATATCAGGAATATTATGGATTGTTATTTTTTCATCGGTTAATAATACAGCACATAAAATCTGTAGGGCCTCGTTCTTAGCTCCCTGGGGCTGAATTTCCCCGCTTAGACGATGTCCACCTTCAATTTGAAAAGTTCCCATTAAGAAATTTAGAGTTTAGTGGCGTTTGCGGCCTCCTTTGCGACCTGGTTTTTTAGTATTCTTGGAGAATTTTTTCTTACTTCTAATGAGATCCTGAGCTTCGGTAAGATCTTCATCTGCATTCTTCAGATTTAATTTCCCGTTACTTAGGTCTTTTAGATGGTCAAAGATTACCTTATCATCTACGGAATCCCTGTTCCAGTTCAGGTAAGATTTTTTCATGTGATTAGCAATGCTAAGCACTAAAGCCTCCTTTAGATCTCCTTCTTCCCAGTCTTTCACTTCATCTATCATCCTTTTGATGTTATTTCCGTAGAAGCGATACTTAGGATTATTTTCAGGATACTGAAGCATATCTGGTCTTTCAGCAAGCATTTCCGGAGTTGGTTTTGGAAAAGGTGACTCTACATCAAGCTTAAAATCACTTATAATAAATAACTGATCCCATAATTTATGCTGAAAATCAGGTACGTCACGTAGATGAGGATTCATATTTCCCATCACCGCGATAATGGAATTCGCTACTTTGTTGCGTTCCTTATCATCCTCAATACTTACGGTGTGCTCAACCATCTTCTGCAGATGTCTTCCGTATTCCGGTATGATCAGTTTACTCCTTTCAGAGTTATATTCTAAAGCGTTTGTCAAAATTGAAATTTAATTAGGTAATACTATTGAAGAATTTCTCCTGTGCGCAAAATACTAAATATTACTGAAGAACAGCAAATAATAAATCGCTTTTGTTCCTGAATTATAAGGAGATCACTCCTTCTACTTTCTCAGCTACTTCTTTATACTTGTCTATTACGGCATCCGGGTTTTTCATCCTCACGTTTACCGATACACTGGTATATTTTCCTTTCTTGGACTGTTTTGTCTCAATTACCGCACCGGTATTATCAAAAATATCCTCTACCTGAGAAACCTGCTTCCCTTTGGTAGGAACTATGAATTTATAAAGATATTCTGACGGCCACATGGCAGTATCCTGAAGTTGTTTCTTAAGTTTTGCGTAAAATTCCTCGGGATTATTCGATTCACTCATAATTATTCTCCTTCGTTTTCTGCAAAGATACAAGGATTGATTGCATTTTTATAATCAAATTCAATTGTCGAAATTTGCCACGTGAAAACGAGAAAAATTGTTATTACCGGAGGGCACGGAACCGGAAAATCTTCCATTGTTCATGAGCTCGAAAAACGTGGAGAAACCTGTCTGCATGAAATTTCAAGACAGGTTACCCTGGAAGCTCAAAAGGAAGGAATAGCGCAGTTGTTCCTTGAACAGCCACTGTTATTCAGTCAGAAATTACTGGAAGGCAGGTTGAACCAGTTTCATGAAGCTGCTTCAAAAGATGCGGAGCATATCTTTATAGATCGCGGACTTCCGGATGTAGTCGCATACATGGACTACTTTAATACCAACTATCCGGAACATTTCCACAAAACCTGCGAAGAATACCGCTATGAAAAGATTTTTATTTTACCTCCGTGGAAGGAAATTTACAAAAGTGATAATGAGCGTTACGAAAGCTTTGGCGAGGCCTTAAAAATTTCGTCTTATCTTTATTCAACCTATTTAAAGTACGGTTATGAGCCCATTGAGGTTCCACAATCGGGTATTTTAGAACGTACTGAATTCATTTTGAGTAAACTATAAAAAAATTTGCAGCAGGAAGCTTTACAAATACTTGAGAAATACTGGGGCTTCCGGGAGTTTAGATCTCAACAACTGGAAGTTATTGAATCTATCCTCAAGGGTCGGGACAGTCTTACCCTCTTCCCTACCGGGGGCGGTAAATCTATTTGCTTTCAGATACCAGCTCTTATAAAAGAAGGTATCTGTATAGTTGTTTCCCCGTTGATTTCCTTAATGGAAGATCAGGTTAACGCGTTACAGCAAAAGAATATCAAAGCGATGGCCATTACGGGAGGAATATCCTATGCCGATCTGGACCGAAATCTTGATAATTGCATCTTTGGAAATTATAAATTCCTTTACCTCTCTCCTGAGCGCCTTCAACAGGAGCTAGTAAGAGAACGTTTAAAACAAATGAATATTAACCTTATTGCAGTGGATGAAGCTCACTGTATCTCTCAATGGGGACATGACTTTAGACCGGCATACCGGAATATTTCAGAATTGAGAGAATTGCTTCCGGAGGTTCTAATTGCTGGTTTTACGGCTACTGCCACCAGGGATGTTATTAAAGATATCTGCGAACAACTGAAACTCGAAAACCCGGCGATTCATAAAAAGTCCTTTGAAAGATCTAATCTTCAATATGAAGTAATAAGGACAGAAGATAAATTCTTCAGACTGAAACAAATTCTTGAAAACGACGGATCTGCAATCATTTATGTAAGAAGCCGCAATGCCACCCAGGAAATTTCAGCATTTCTGAACAAAAATGATATAAGTGCAGCAGCTTACCATGGCGGACTTAAAAAAGAAGAGAAGTCTGGGAAATTTGAAGACTGGATGACCAATAAAATAAAGGTGATGGTTGCGACTACAGCCTTTGGAATGGGTATCGATAAACCGGATGTTCGAACCGTAATTCATATTGACCTGCCGGAAAGCCTTGAAAGTTATTTTCAGGAAGCAGGTCGTGCGGGAAGAGACTCAAAACCGGCGAAAGCCATTATTCTCACCAACGCCAGTGATATTCCGGTGCTAAAAAACCAGTTTTTAAAAAATCTTCCCAGTGTTGAAGATGTTAAACTGGTTTACCGCAAACTGAACGCTTACTTCAGTATCGCATATGGGGAAGGTGAAAATATAGAATACGACCTTAATTTTGCCGATTTCTGTCATCATTACCAGTTTAATGCCGGCAAAACATACAACGCGCTTCAATTAATGGACCGTTGCAGCATCTTAAGACTCACTCAAAATTATCGCAAGAAAACTAACATTCGCATTATTCTTTCAGGAAACCATCTGGACATGTACCTTGATGACAATCCAAAATACGCCCAAATAATGAGGACTATCCTAAGGAATTATGGTGGTATTTTTGAAAATTTAAGTCAGTTTAGCCTGGAATCTATCAGCAATAAAAGCGGAGTTTCAGAAGATAAAATAATTGCTATCCTCGAGGAACTTTCTGAAAAGGAAATTATAGAATTCACATATTCCAAACATGACGCGAGTATTTATTTCCTGGTACCCAGAGAAGACGATACCACAATTAATCCTGTAGCCGGTTTTATTAATCAATATAACAGGTCAAAGAAGGAAAAGATTGAGGCCGTTCTTAGTTTCATAGAAAATGAAAGTATTTGCAAACAGGTTCAGCTGCTAAGATATTTTGGGGAAGTGGATCCAAAACCTTGCGGAAAATGTTCTGTTTGCAATAAGGATAAAAATAAGCTTACAAGAGATGATAAAAATGAGATTTATCTTCAGATCCTGAAAATTCTAAAAAACAGCCAGAAAGATTCCAGGGAAATTATATCGCTTCTTGATTTTCCGGAAGAATCGATTATAAAAGTTTTAGGATTACTTACAGAAAAAGGAATTCTGAAGCGTACTGCGAACAATAAATATGAAATAGTAAAATAATATGAGAGACCTTAGAATTGTATTCATGGGAACACCGGATTTCGCGGTAAAAAGTCTGGAATCTATTCTTAATGCCGGTTATAAAGTAGTGGGAGTAATAACAGCGCCAGACAGGCCGGCCGGGAGAGGACGAAAGCTGCAGGAAAGTGCCGTAAAAAGATTTGCAGTTTCTCATAATCTTAAGGTATTACAGCCTGCAAACCTGAAATCGGAAGAATTTAAAAATGAATTAAAAGAGCTTAATCCAAATGTACAGGTGGTTGTGGCTTTTAGAATGCTTCCAGAATCTGTTTGGAGCCTTCCTGAATATGGCACCTTTAATTTACACGCATCCCTTCTTCCACAATATCGCGGCGCAGCTCCAATCAACTGGGCTATCATAAATGGAGAAAAGAAAACCGGAGTGTCTACCTTCTTTTTAGACGAGAAGATAGATACGGGGAAAATAATCCTGCAAAAAAGTGTGAAAATTAATAAGAATGAAATTGTTGGTACTCTTCACGACCGGTTAATGCTCCTGGGAGCAGACCTAGTAGTAAAGACTCTCACACTAATTTCAAAGGAAAAAGCCGATCCTACTCCCCAACCTGAAAATGTAAAACTTGAAGCCGCGCCTAAATTGACTCCGGATAATACTAAAATCGACTGGAATACCGGGGTGGAAAATATTTACAATTTAATTAGAGGATTGAATCCATATCCTGCGGCCTGGTGTTTCCTGGAAAACGCATCAGAAGAACTTCGAGTAAAGATCTTTGATGTAGAACCTGTATACCAGGAACACCATCTTCCCAATGGAACCATTAGTATTCAGGATAATAAATTAAAAGTTGCCACAGTAAATGGTTTCATTCTTATAAATGAAATTCAGCTACCGGGAAAGAAAAAAATGGATACAAAATCCTTATTGAACGGTTATAATTTTGTGCCGGAAGCTAAAATGCGCTAAACCCTTATTCACACTGAATTTGTTGCATTTTAATAAAAAATAATTATCTTTATTAACAAAACTGCTAAGTTATTAACAAATACGGGCTTTTCCCTTGTCATTACTTGCATGGCCAAGAATTCCGTATAAATTTGTATACCAGTTTAACAGAATGTTTAACCAACAATTAATTTTAAAATTCAAATTATGAACAAAACAGATTTAATCGACGCAATGGCTGAGAACGCTGGAATTTCTAAAGCAGCAGCGAAAAAAGCATTAGAGTCTTTCCTTGAAAATGTAGAGAAATCTCTTAAAAAAGGAGACAGAGTATCACTAGTAGGATTTGGATCTTGGTCTGTATCTAAGAGAGCTGCTCGTGAAGGTAGAAACCCACAAACCGGAAAAACTATAAAAATTGCTGCTAAAAACGTAGTGAAATTTAAAGCCGGTGCAGATTTACAAAAAGCTGTGAACTAATAATTTGTATTAGTAAAATCTTAAAGCCTTCCCAAGGGGAGGCTTTTTTTATTTTAAAATTTTAGTAATAGTATTGCTTTATTAACAGGAAATAATTAGTTTAGTTAAAAAGACTGCTTTTATGATCGCGTTAAAACCCACCAAAGGCCATCTTTTAGTTGCTGAACCATCCATAATTGGGGACGTTTCCTTTAACAGGTCTGTCGTTCTGCTTGCAGATCACTCAGACTCAGGCTCGGTAGGTTTTATACTCAACAAAATCCTTGACTTTACTTTAAAAGATCTTATTCCCGACGTTAAAGGGAACTTTAAAGTCTACAACGGAGGACCCGTTGAGCAGGATAATCTTTACTTCATTCACAAAATACCTGACCTTATTCCAGATAGTATTGAAATTGCAAATGGAATTTTCTGGGGAGGTAATTTTGAAGCAGTAATGGAGTTAATCGCCAAAAATCTTATTACAGATAAACAAATAAAATTCTTCCTGGGATATTCGGGATGGGATGCAAATCAACTCGACGAAGAGCTAAATTCTCATTCATGGGTCGTAACCGTTAATGAAGACCATACCGATTTGCTTGAAAAACCCTACAATTCATTCTGGAAAGATAAAATGCTTGAACTCGGGGGCGAATATATGCTCTGGTCTAATTCTCCTGAAAATCCAACCTATAACTAACCCAGTCTCGCCTGGATATTAAGTTTCGCTAATAGATCTTTAGCGGTTTTACTGGAATATTCTTTTTTACGGTATTTACTCACAGGTTGAATTCCTACGGCAACATTGGTAATAAATATTTCATCGGCCTTCTGCAATTCAAATGGAGATACTGATGATTCTTCAAATTCATAATTGTCAGATTTCTTTAAAATATTGATAAGCTGTTTTCTTATAATACCATTTAAAGCCCCGTCAGAAATAGGCGGAGTTTTAACCTTATTCCCGTTAACCAGAAATATATTTCCGTTGAGAGCTTCCACTACACTCTTTTTTTCATTCAGAATAAGGCAGTTATCGTAGGAATTCTCATTAGCATAGATACTTCCAAGAACATTTACCGCACGGTTGTTAGACTTGATAGTTGAAAGTAATCCGCTGTTTACAAAATGATCTTTAAATAATTCAATCTCATAAAAATCTTCATTAAAGAGATAGAAAGGATTTTCCATTTTTTCCACGCTTATCACATAACCAACTTCACGAGTTGCAGGGGTGTAATAACCACCCTGTTTTCTATATACGGCAAATTTTACGCGGGCGGGAGAAGCATCCAGTTTATTCGCAGTAATAATATTTTTGATCTCTTCTTCAAGAAACTCAGGAGAAAAATTAGAAGGAATTTCCATTCTCATAATTCTCATTGAAGCCATAAGACGAAAATAATGGTCTTCCCAGAACATGATTTTCCCGTTAATCACCCGTATCGTCTCAAAAACTGAATCCCCATAGGCGAATCCTCTATTGAATACCGATAATTTTGCTTCTTTTTCGTTTACAATTTTCCCTTCAAGATTGATCATAAAAAAACCCCGTTTTAAAACGGGGCAAAGTTAAGGTTTATAATAGGATTTTTAAACCGATCCCAAAATCGATTTAAGGTCGGAAATCATATTTTCCCAAAGCATTTTGCCTTCATCAATTTCATCTTCTTCAGCAAAATCGGTAATCATAAGGGATACGTCTTTGGTAATATCATCTACCTGGATGCGTAATTCGAAGAAATAGGGAGTATCCTCATCGTCTACCCACTTAAATTTTATACGTTCATCACTTTTTTTACTAATGAGCTTCGCCTTTTCTTCACTACCTTCCCAAATAAAATTAAAGAATTCCCCCCGGGAATTCACATTATCGGCATACCATTCACTTAAGCCTGAGGGAGTTGAAATATATTGGTATAATAATGAAGGAGAAGCTTGAATAGGAAACTCCATTTCGTATTTGATCTTTTCGTCCATTTTGTTTAATTAGTTTCGGGCAATATAGATATTAATTGCTAAGATTAAAAGGAATCAAAATAAATAATTCGGAAAATAAAGTTTGTGCCAAATCAAATTGTTTTTATATTTGCACCCGCATTAAGGAAATCAGGTAAGATTATCGATAAGATCAGTAATCATGCAGGATTTACGACTTTGCAGAATCTATGGCGAGGTAGCTCAGTTGGTTAGAGCGTCGGATTCATAACCCGGAGGTCCCGAGTTCAAATCTCGGTCTCGCTAC
>JAGXII010000034.1 GCA_024635735.1 Christiangramia sp.
ATTATGGATCGGCTAAAACCGGTTATATAGGTTTGCAGGACCATGGAAGTAATATATGGTTTAGAAATATTAAAATAAAAAGCCTGTAAACTATGAGATTCATAAAAAGGCTTTTAGTTCTAATGCTTGTCGTTTTTCAATTTGCCTGTAATTTAGGCAAAGAGCTTTTTAATCAGAAAAATCTGGATGGCTGGGAAATTTACGGCACCGAGAAATGGTATGTGGAAAATGATTTATTAGTTGCGGAAAGTGGTCCGGATAAAGAATATGGTTATCTTGCTACAACCGATAACTTTAAGAATTTTGAATTAGAACTTGAGTTCTTACAGGAAGCAAATGGAAATAGCGGAGTATTTTTTCGTTCTTATATTGAAGGAACAAAAATTACAGGCTGGCAGGTAGAAGTAGCGCCACCGGGACATGATACAGGCGGTGTTTATGAATCATACGGGCGTGGCTGGTTAATAAAACCTGATCCTTCCAAAGATGGAATTTTGAAATTTGGAGAATGGAATAAATTACGCATTAAAGTGATAGACGATTCTGTAACTACCTGGTTAAATGGAGTAGAAATGGTTGAATTGAAGGATGATAAAATTGGTGCTGCTAATGGAAAAATAGCACTCCAAATTCATGCTGGCGGAGGGATAAAAGTTTATTGGCGAAATATTAAAATTAAAGAAATTCCCGAATAGGCAGTTAAAAAAAAGAAAGCGTTCAGCAATCATCAATTATGAAAGACACTGTAATAGGTATAGATATTGGGGCTACAAAGATTCATATTGCGGCAGTAAATGCATCCAGCGTAACAAAAGATCTTGTAATACCAACTTCGGCGAATGCTTCTGAAGAACAGATTATCCGGGAGATAATTGAAGGAATAGAGAAGCTGGCAAATCACGATTTTATAGGTATAGGGATAGGCGTTCCGGGACTGGTTGATGAAGAAAAAGGGATAGTCTATGATCTTTGGAATATTCCATCCTGGAAAGAAGTATATCTGAAAGATCATCTGGAAAAGCATTTTGATAAGCCTGTGAAAGTAATCAACGATGCCAATTCTTTTGCTTTAGGTGAAAGGAAATACGGGATTGGAAGTCGATATAAAAATTTTGTAGGTATTTCCCTGGGTACCGGTTACGGTACAGGGATTATTATAAATGGAGAACTTTATTCAGGGACTCTTTCAGGAGCCGGAGAGTTGGCAAGTATTGCGTACCTGGATAAAACAATCGAAGATTATTGTAGCGGTAAATTTTTTAAACAACATTATGGAGAGGAAGGAGCTCAACTATATCAAAAAGCCCAAAATCAGGATCTGGAAGCTATAAAGGCTTTTAGTGAATTTGGGAAACATCTTGGAGAGAGCATTAAACTTTTACTATATATATTGTCTCCTGAAGCCATAATTTTAGGAGGTTCTGTAAGTAAGGCTTTCCAGTTTTTTGAAGCTTCGCTTAAAGAAAGTCTGGACTCTTTTCCATTTAAACGAATTATCGAAAAAGTTGAAATTGCTCCATCAAATATATCCAATGCTTCGATATTAGGACCTGCTGCACTATTTGATAATGATTAAACCGCAGTAAATTTTATTTCTAGTGCTGAAAAAATAAAAAATTATAATTTGTATTAAATATTCTACATGGCGAATTCCAATTCTTCCGCAGCAACGCAAACATCTACGAAAAAGTCGAACACCAACCAGGCTATAATTATTATTGGAGCCCTGTTCTTTATTTTCGGATTCGTAACCTGGCTTAATTCCCTGCTTATTCCGTATCTGGCTATAGCCTGTGAATTAACTACTTTTCAATCGTTCTTTGTCACTTTCGCCTTTTATATAGCCTATGTGGTTATGGCGCCTGTTTCTACCCGTACTTTGAATATTTTCGGTTTTAAGAAAGGGATGTCTGTGGCCCTGGTGGTAATGGCGTTTGGCGCTTTACTTTTTATTCCGGCCGCAATCACGCGAACTTATATTTTATTCTTGCTGGGATTATTTATTATGGGAAGTGGTCTGGCAATTCTTCAAACTGCCTCCAATCCTTATGTTACTATCGTAGGTCCACCCGAAAGTGCTGCAAAACGAATTAGCATAATGGGGATTTGTAATAAACTTGCAGGTGCTCTGGCACCTATTTTAATTGGATTTTTTCTTCAATTAGATAAAGCAGATGCCTTACGCGCAGAAATCGCAAATCTTACCGATGCTGAAAGAATTTCAGAATTGAATGAAATGGCTTCCAGAGTAATTCCTCCATATATTGGAATCATTATCGTCTTAATTGCCCTGGCTTTCTGGGTCTATAAATCTTCCCTTCCGGAAGTAGATACTGAGGAGGAAGATGAAGCCTTAACTTCTACAAATGCGAACAAAAAGAGCGTTTTTGATTTTCCTCATGTGATCTTAGGGGTAATAAGTTTATTTCTATATGTTGGGGTAGAAGTAATAGCGGCAGATAGTATAATTAATTATGGAGCTTCCCTGGGGCTTCCACTTACCACTGCAAAATATTTTGCTACCGCAACCATGTTTACAATGGTTTTTGGATATATCATAGGGATATTTACGATTCCAAAGTACATTAAACAGGAGAAGGCCTTGAGTGTATCGGCCATTCTCGGTATAATCTTTTCTATAATAGCTCTGGTTACTACTGGTTATGTTTCTGTAGCATTTATCGCGCTTTTAGGTCTTGCCAATGCCCTAATGTGGCCGGCAATATGGCCTCTTGCGCTGGCAGATGTAGGTAGGTTTACCAAAGCAGCTTCCTCTTTGTTGGTTATGGGAATAGCCGGAGGAGCGATAATCCCGCTACTTTATGGAGCCCTGGCAGATAGCTGGAGTGTGCATTACGCTTATATTATATTACTTCCCTGCTATATGTTCATATTCTATTTTGCAACTTCAGGACATAAAATTCGTAAATCATGAAACCTTTTATACTGGCGGAATCTAATTGGAAAGAAATCAAAAATGCGGAAATAGAGGTAGCAGTACTGCTATGGGGAGCAACCGAAGCTCATAATTATCATTTGCCATATGCGACCGATAATTACCAGATAGAGGCAATAGCGAATGAAGCTGGCAGGCAGGCAGCGGGTAATGGAGCGAAAGTAATAATACTTCCTAATATCCCTTTTGGGGTCAATACTGGTCAGGCAGATATAGATTTGGATATCAATCTTTATCCGAGTACTCAATTAGCGATCCTGTCAGATATTATTGAGGTCTTGAATAGACAGGGAATTTTTAAACTGATTGTTCTTAATGGGCATGGCGGTAATAATTTCAAACCTATTTTAAGAGAGTTGGGACTTAAGTACCCGAAAATGTTATTAGTGACCACTAATTTTTTCCAAACTGTCAATAAATATGACTTTTTTGAGGAAACAGGTGATCATGCAGATGAAATGGAAACCAGTTTGATGCTTCATTTAAGACCGGATCTGGTTCAGCCGTTGGAAGAAGCCGGATTAGGAAAAGAAAAGAAATCACGAATAAAAGGGATAAAAGAAGGATGGGCTTGGTCTGAAAGACAATGGTCCATGGTTACGGAAGATACAGGAGTGGGAAACCCTAAAAAAGCTACAAAAGAAAAAGGCGAAAAATTTTTTAAAGCTGTTTGTGAAAAATTAGCGGAACTCTTCAAGGAGGTCTCTGAAATTGAAATATGCGAACGTTATGAGAAATAAAACAGGAATCCTTTTTTCTGCATAGCGACCCTAAAAACAACAATTAAAATTCTATATAAATGAGTTCAAAATTTATCAGGTATTCAACAATAGTTACCAGTGTATTTCTGCTGGTTTCCTGCTCGGGTTTGAAAGAACCGGTTGCTGAAAAGGAAGTGCTGCCAACTCCTCAAATAATTCCTTTACCCTTAAATTCATCGTGGAATAATGGAACTTATAAAGTCCCGGAGACAAATACTATATGTTTTAATGAAGGAGGCAAAAGAACCGCTGTTTGGCTGCAAAAGCTTTTAAATAGTGCTAATCTGAACGCGCAATTTTCAGAAACTAATAACACTGACTGCGGGAACTGGAAAATTGTAAAAGATGAGAGCTTAGATCTATTGCTGGGAGATGAGGGATATATACTCGATATTCGAAATAATGGAGTGACTTTAAAAGGAGCTACAGATGCCGGCCTGTTCTATGCTATTCAAACGCTAAGACAGTTTTTTCCGGCAGGAATAGAACAAAATTCGTTGAGTAATGCTGAAATTAAATTAAGAATGGGGCATATTGAAGATAGGCCTCAATATAGCTGGCGCGGAACTATGGTTGATGTTGCGAGAAGCTTTTTTGGTCTGGAATATCTGAAACGTCACGTAGATCGAATGGCATTATATAAGCTTAACAGGCTTCATTTACATTTAACAGACGATCAGGGCTGGAGAATTGAAATTAAGAGTAAACCCAAACTTACCGGAGTAGCTTCAAAAGGATCGGTAACCGATGGAAATTCAGGTTATCTTTCTCAGGAAGACTATAAGGAATTACAGGATTATGCTCTTGCGCGCAATATTATTATTATTCCGGAAATCGATATGCCGGGTCATATTTATTCTGCTCTTTTAGCTTATCCCGAGCTTAACTGTGCGGAGAATGCAAATATAAATCCTAAAAAGGCTTTACCGCCAGATCTTTTTGAAGGATATGATGTAGGATGGAGTAGATTTTGTCTGGAGAAACCGGAGACTTACGATTTTGTTTCAGAAGTTATTGGAGAGCTTGCATCTATTACCAAAGGACCATGGATCCATATGGGAGGGGATGAAATAGAAGACCCACGATATAAGGAATTTGTAGTGAAAGCAGATTCTATTATACATACTTATAATAAAATTTCTATAGGATGGGAAGAAGTTACACAGACGAAAGTGAGCGATGATTTTATTAGTCAGGAATGGAATGGAGATACAGAGAGTGTAATGGAGGATGTAAAAGTGATAGAATCTATGTGTGCAAATTTTTATCTTGATCATGGTAATACTGCCGATCAGAAAAATACTGCCACCTGGTGTAAAAAAGACGGACTTAGTCTTCAGGATGTATATGGTTTCTCCACAGATAATCCCCATGTGATAGGAGTGGAGGCTCCGGTTTGGACAGAGTTTGTTTTAAATAATGAATCTATGGATGACAGATTTTGGCCCAGAGCGGCAGCAGTAGCTGAAGTTGGCTGGACACCAGAGGCTAAAAGAAATTTCAATGACTTTATAAAACGTTTGCCGGAACACGGGAAAAGACTCTCTCAAATGGGCGTACATTTCTTTCCCAGCCCGGAAGTAAAATGGGATAGCACGGAAAAAACCAGGGAAGTGAAAAGTGTTTTTTACAATTTCAATCCTGAGAAATAATGGACGGGTTTTAAATTCACATAGGTTAACAACTAAAAAAGATCCCCTTAAAATGAGTTTTTAAGGGGATCTTTTTATTGAATAATTCTTTCCTGTATCAGAATTTCCATCTTACAAAAGCTTCCATTATCGCTTTGCGAAATGCCGTTGAAAATGCCGAAGATGATACCGCACAGGCCTGGAAAGATCTTCAGAAATTTCACATTAGCGAGAAGGATGTGCTGGTTGGAATTGCTGCCTCGGGAACGACTCCCTATGTTATTGGTGGAATCAAAAAAGCCAGGGAAGAGGGAATAGCGACAGGATGTATCACCTGTAATTCTGAAAGTCCGCTTGCCAGAGCCTGCGAATATCCTATAGAGGTAATCACCGGTCCTGAATTTGTTACCGGAAGCACCCGGATGAAAGCCGGGACCGCTCAAAAAATGGTGCTCAATATGATTTCCACTTCGGTAATGATCAAACTTGGACGGGTAAAAGGAAATAAAATGGTGGACATGCAGTTGTCTAACAATAAACTTGTGGGACGTGGCACCCGAATGATCATGGAAGAATTGCATATTAGTGAAGCCGAAGCCTCCAAATTATTGCTTCAGCATAAAAGCGTGAGAAAAGTACTGGCAGTTTATAAAAATCAAGATTAATTAATGCATACATATATTAACAGGAACTTCAAAAATTTCAGGAAGCTTATCTTCCCTTTTTTGCTGTTATTATTTTTCAATTCCTGTAAAACCCCCAAACCCTCCATTTCCACAAGGCCTCAACCTGAAGCGAAGGTGGAAGAACCAGCTGCTCCTATTGTTGAAGAAAGCCAACCGGAACCCGTGACTCAAGTTACTTCCGAAGAAAATTCGGTGATCGCACCCCCGGTGAATATTGCCGAGTTCAGAGCTGCGTGGATAGCAACTGTAGCTAATATAAACTGGCCAAGTGCACCTGGCCTTTCTTCTGAAAAACAAAAACAGGAGGCGATTAAACTCCTTGATATCCTGGAAAAGCAAAATTTTAATACGGTGATACTTCAGGTACGTCCCCAGGCAGATGCTTTGTATAATAGCAGCCTGGAGCCATGGTCTTATTACCTTACCGGAAAGATTGGAAAAGCACCGGAAACCTTTTATGACCCTCTGGGTTTCTGGATATCAGAGGCACATAAAAGAGGAATGGAATTACATGTTTGGTTAAATCCATACCGGGCTCATCATACTACCGCCGGAGAAATAGGGGAGAAGTCCATGGTTAAAACCCATCCGGATATGGTGGTAGAACTCAAAAACGGAATGTGGTGGATGGATCCCGGAAATAAAAAAGTTCAGGATCATTCGGCCGCAGTGGTTATGGATATTGTAAAGAGATATGATATTGATGGTGTTCATTTTGATGATTATTTCTATCCCTATGCTTCCTATAACGGAAAAAAAGATTTCCCTGATGAGAAGAGCTGGCTCCAATATCTTAATGGCGGTGGAGATCTTTCTCGCAGTGACTGGAGACGAAAAAATGTAAATGATTTTATTCAGAGAGTGGCTGAGGAAATCAAGGCCGAAAAAAGTTATGTCAAATTCGGGATCAGCCCCTTTGGAATATGGAGACCAGATTTCCCAAGAGGAATAAAGGGCATGGACCAGTATGAAGAATTGTATGCTGACGCCAAACTCTGGCTCAATAAAGGCTGGATAGATTATTTCACACCTCAATTATACTGGCCTACAAAGCAGGTGGGACAAAGCTTTCCGGTTCTTTTAGGCTGGTGGCAGTCAGAGAATGTGACCAGCCGGCATTTATGGCCCGGAATTAATCTGGCTCTTGAAGAAAAAGAAGAAAACAAAGGGGAAATCGCCTCGCAGATTATGATTTCAAGAGGTGTTTTAAGGGATGATCCCGGCACTGTTCACTGGAATATCGGACCTCTATTGAACAATAATGAGCTGGTAAATTCCCTGCAAAATGGCCCCTATAGGAAGAATGCCCTTGTTCCGCCAAGTCCGTGGCTGGATAATGAGGCGCCTCTAAAACCTATTCTTAGTTTTAAACTTGATGAAAACAAAATCGATCTTCACTGGAAACATAGAGAACCTGCAGATGTATTCAGATGGGTAGTATATTTTAATTATGAAGACTCTCCCTGGGATTATAAAGTGCTTAATAAGGATGAGCAAACTTTGGAAATCCCCGTGGTAAATATGGAAAATAAAAAACTTGAAAAAGCGGGAGTTACCGCCGTAGATCGCACCGGAAACCACAGTAGTTTTCAAATTTATGATCTTGATAAATTATTACCTTGAACCAAAAATTATTTTTATGAATATTAATAAATATTTCGCCTTATTACTTTTTGTGCTTATGGTGGGTTGTAATACTCACACAGAAAGCGATGATAATTCTGAAATTTATATAAGCGATGTAAAAAACGAATTCGCTCCAGATAAAAGGGTGGCTCTTTTTGATGTCACTTCAGAGAAAAAGGGCGACCAGTACCTGCTCAAAGGAGAAACCAATATGCCGGAAGCTAAAGCCGCTCTTAAAGCGAAACTTGATTCGGCAAAGATAAAATACACCGACAGCATTTCGGTTTTACCTGCTTCTAATCTGGAAAATAAGATCTATGGAATAATTGATGTTTCGGTAGCGAATCTTCGCGGCGAAGGCAAACATTCGGCGGAACTTGTTACTCAGGCAACCCTTGGAACTCCGGTGAAGATTTGGAAGAGGACCCAGCAATGGTATTATGTGCAAACACCTGATGGTTATTTAGCATGGGTTGATCACGGCGGGATAACCACAATGAATGAGCAGGAGTTTAATAACTGGAAGGCTTCAGAAAAAATTATTTATACCAGGGCGTTTGGACAGTCTTATAAGGAAACCTCCAAAGAATCCAGGCCTGTAACCGATCTTGTGACCGGGGCAATTCTTGAACTGGAGGCTGAAAAAGATAATTTCTATAAAGTAAGATATCCCGATGGCAGAGCCGCTTTTATCTCCAAAGATGAGTCTGAAAAATATTCTGACTGGTTGGAGAATCTGGATGATTCAGAGGCAGATCTCGTTTCTACTGCACAAGAATTAATGGGACTTCCATACCTCTGGGGAGGGACTTCTGCAAAAGGAGTTGATTGTAGCGGCTACACCAAAACCATTTATTTTATGAATGGGATAGTGGTGCCACGCGACGCCTCACAACAGGTAAGAGAAGGGGAACTGATAGATTCCACCGGTAATTTTGAAAACTTAAAAGTTGGAGATCTGTTGTTCTTTGGAAGACCGGCAACCGATTCTACTTCAGAAAAAGTTGTTCATGTGGGAATGTGGATAGGCAATAATGAGTTTATTCATTCTTCGGGAGATGTTCATATAAGCAGTATGGATGAGAACGCTGAGAATTTTGATGAATTTAATAAAGGCCGTTACCTGAGAACAAAACGTTATCTGGGAGAAAAAACTAAAGGTCTGACTTATTTAAAAAACGAACCTATTTTTAAAGCCGAAATCACGGACTCTTTAAATAACTAAATTTCAATAAATATAGGGGTTCCCAGGAATTTTTTTACTTTTTCGAAGAGCCTTTTTAAATGAAATTAATAACCTTAGAATTTATTCAAAAGAGCTTTTTATATATTTGTTCGTAAAGTATCATAATTTAATAAAGTGCGTCATTCTGAACTTGTTTCAGAATCTTAAAATACTATAAATCCTCATTATAAAATGAGAGCCTGAAATAAATTCATGGTGACGAGATAACTATTATAACTTAAAACGGATTTACATTTATTTATTCCTGAAATGGTTACTTCAATCTAAGTTTATCACATCTTTTTACGATTAACAATTTTATTTTCAGATTGATATAGTATTAAAATTCTTGGTTAAAAATTCATAAACTATATATTTGTTGAACTTTTGCTGAAAATCTATAACCTAATCAATGAGAATTAAACCTACTGCTACTTTTATAGCACTACTATTTACCAGTTTAATTTATTCCCAGGGTAATTTAAAAGGAGTTATCACCGATCAGAATCAGGAACCTGTTCCTTTTGCCAATGTAATTCTGCTAAATCCTCAGGATTCTACCAGTGTTTATAAAGGAACTATTTCAGAGGCAGACGGATCTTTTGAATTTGAAAAACTTGAAGACAGCAGTTACCTTTTAAAAATCACTTATGTGGGCTACCAAGATATTCTTAGAAAAATCATGGTGGACGGAGATACCAGATTAAATTCCTTAAAACTTATAGAAGCTTCGGGCGCTTTAGATGAAGTAACGATAAATGCCCGTAAACCTAAAATTAGTCGCGAGGTGGATCGCCTGGTTTTTGATGTTGAAAATTCCAATTTATCTTCGGGAAATACCTGGGAAATCCTTAGAAAAGCTCCAGGTGTAATAGAGAGTCAGGGGCAGTTGATGGTTAGAAATTCTCCAGTACAAATATATTTAAATGATCGCAAGATTTATTTATCGGCCGATGAATTGAAAACCCTGTTGGAGAGCTATTCCGCAGAAAATATTAAGTCGATTGAAATTATTACCAATCCGCCGGCAAAATATGATGCCGAAGGAGGAGCGATTTTGAGTATACATACTTCAAAAGCGATCGCTGCCGGATATAAGGGAAGTCTGGAAGGCAATTATACCCAGTCTATTTACCCCAAATTCCAGCTTGGAACCAGTCATTATTTTCAAGGCGAAAAGTTGAATGTGTTTGCCAATTACTCCTATTCCCACCGAAAGGAGTATAAGAAGGATGATAGTTATATCAATTTCAATAGAAACGGAGGACTTTTTTCAAGATGGGAAACAGATTTTGAAAGAATTACAAATTCTGAAGCACACAATGTGAACACCATCCTGGATTATAATTTAAACGATCACAGCTCGTTGAATTTTTCCATGAACGCTAATATTAGTCCTGATACAAGATTCGATAATAGTGTGAATACGAGGATTATGAATTCTCAACACCAGTTAGATTCTACTTTGGTAACGGAGTCGGGTGTTATTAATGATGAAAGCAATATTGCTTTAAATCTTTCTTATAACAATTCTTTCGATAATGGAGGAGAATTATCTATTGCCACTCACTACACAAGATTTGAAAAGGATAGAACACAAAAAGTAAATTCCAGGTACTTTAATCCTTCAAACGAGCCTTTAAATACAATAGATTTCCTGTCCCAGGCCGCTCAGAATATTAATATTTTAACAGGCCAGGTAGATTATACCGGAACTATTGGAAATACCACGTTCAGTCTTGGAGGAAAATATTCAGATATAGATTCAGAAAGTGGAATAAACTACGGGTATCAGGAAGATCTTCAGGATTTATATGGCAATCTTTCGAACAATTTCCTGTATAACGAAAAAATTTACGCCGGTTATACAAGTTTTAGTCATGACTGGGAGAAATGGAGTGCTAAAGCTGGTCTAAGAGGGGAATACACCAATAGAACCGGCGAATCGCTTAGCCAGGAGGAAATTAATGACCGGAAATATTTTGAACTTTTCCCTACAGCTTATTTGCAATATCGGGCCTCAGCCAATCATAGTTTTGCTTTGGACTATAGCAGAAGAATTAGCCGGCCGCGTTATGAGAGCTTAAACCCGTTTCGATATTTTTTGAATGAAACAAATTACAATGCGGGAAATCCAAATTTAGTCGCTTCTATTAGCAACAATTTTAATTTGAATTACACCCTGAATAACTCCTGGTTTTTTGATTTTTATTACAGAGACCACGGTAAAACCCCTGAAACGCTGGCTTTTCAGGATAATGAAAACTTAACCATCCGTTATGTAAGTCAGAATCTTCTTGGTAGCAAAGGCTACGGGCTTGATATTTTTCACGGATTTTCTTTCACCAACTGGTGGTACTCACAAGCTTTTACCTCTTTATTCCATCAGGAGAACACCTTTCTCGCAGTAGAAAGCAATAATGCCGAAGTCACCAGGGAGGTTGAAGGAATACAGGCCTATGCTTATAATATTTTCACCTTATCTCAGGATGGCTCTTTTGAAGGAACGCTCTTTGTTCAATACGTGAGCGACTTTTTATCTGGTTCCTATAAACTGGATCCTATGACCACAGTTTCTGTAGGCTTACGAAAAGAACTTTGGAACAAACGCGCGGAACTGAGCCTTAACTTTAATGATATTTTCAATACCACCAATACAAGGCTCACTTCAGAATATTTAAACCAGAGCAACAGCTATGCTTCTTTTGAGGAGAATCGCAACATTCAGATTGGTTTTAAATACAACTTCGGAAACTTCAGGCTGGACGATAATGAGCGCAGTATTGATGAGGCTGAAAGAGACCGTCTTAATCCATAATTTTTACTTCCACTTAATTTCTTAATTTTGCAACCTGAAACAAATTAGGTTGTGGCTAAAATTGGAAATATAGAGGTAGGAGACTTCCCGTTGCTTCTGGCACCGATGGAAGATGTGAGTGATCCACCATTTCGTGCACTTTGCAAGGAACACGGAGCAGATGTGGTTTATACGGAGTTTATTTCTTCGGAAGGACTTATTCGGGATGCGGCGAAAAGCACGATGAAACTCGATATTTATGAAAAGGAGCGCCCTGTTGGTATCCAGATCTTTGGAGCCAATCTTGACTCCATGCTTCAATCTGTTGAAATTGTTGAAAAATCAGGCCCCGATATCATTGATATCAATTTCGGATGTCCGGTTAAAAAAGTAGTTTCCAAAGGTGCC
>JAGXII010000035.1 GCA_024635735.1 Christiangramia sp.
GTGCTTTTTGCGTAAATAACTTTGAATGATATGCTGGGCATCCCTGTTATCATTCATGGGAGTGATAATAGATCGTATGATATCCAGATTATTAATTTGATGATTAAGATTAAAGTATCCTACTCCTTTAAATTCTCCGTCTTCAATGAGCAAAGCACTTTTTTCATCTAATTCGCGCCCCCTTCCAATAAGTAACATATTCTGGTTTTCGTAAGAATTCTGGTTGATAAGCTCTCTTACTCTTTGATTATATTCCTCTGGCGATTCTTCTTCTAAACAGGCACCGAAGCAGCTTTTGATGGTATAACCAAAACAATTTCCCGTTCCACCGTGTAATCCGGCAAGTCTTTCACAAAGTTCATACTCCTGAACCCAGGAAGTAAGTGAGTTTTTTGCAGCTCTCAGGGTAGTAAAGGTGGTAATATTCTTTTTATTTCGGTTAGACCTGCCAATTTTCAGGTTTAGATAACCATTCTCATCGGTAAAATGATAAAGGGCATGACTAAAAATATCTCTTTTCAGGCTCCTGTTATATTTTGGTTTTATCTCCTTGATCTCCTGGTTCTCTTTTAAAAGAGCGATAAGTTCATTTCCTGTCACTTCATAAGAAACAGAAGCGACTTTCTTTTGCATTTCAAGGGACTTGGGATTTTCGTTAGTGAAATGCTGATTCACCCTTTTACGGATATTTCTTGATTTTCCAATATAAATGATCTCCCCGTTTTCGTCATGTAGATAATAGACACCGGTATCTGATGGTAACTCTTCCAGGATAAATACCAGCTTGGTGTCCATACTTCTTTTTGGCTCTTTGCGAACATGTTCTTTAAGAATGTCTTTTTCCACATCCTTAGCCAGAAGCATTTTGAATAGTTTTATGGTCGCCTGCGCGTCTCCGGCAGCTCTATGGCGATCACTTAAAGGGATACCCAGTGATCTTACCAGTTTTCCCAGACTATAGGAGGGAAGTCCCGGAATTAATTTCTTGGAAAGCTCAACAGTACAGAGACTTTGTCTTTCAAATTCAAATCCAAGCCTGCGGTATTCCATTCTTAGTATACGGTAGTCGAATTTTGCATTATGGGCAACCAGAATACAACCTTCGGTAATCTCTATAATTCGTTTGGCAACCTCATAAAATTTAGGCGCATTACGGAGCATGTCATTGTTAATTCCTGTAAGATTTACTACAAATGGCTGAATAGGTTGCTCGGGGTTTACCAGACTAATAAACTGGTCGGTTACCTTCTGGCCATCGAATTTATAAATTGCAATTTCGGTGATTCCTTCTTCATTATACTTTCCACCGGTAGTCTCTATGTCTAATATCGCGTACAAATACTCTCTCCTTCCTTAATTATAATTTCGCGCGCCAAATATACTACTTCCTATTCTAACCATGGTTGACCCGCATTTTACTGCGATCTTATAATCTCCGCTCATGCCCATGGATAGCTCGGTTAAATCTGGATAATCTTTTTTAAAATCATCAAAAATATTCTTCAAATTAGAGAATTCAGAGTTTACCATATCTTCATCATCGGTAAAAGTGGCCATTCCCATCAATCCAATAATCTTCACATTATTCATTTTTGAATAAGCTTCAGAATCAAGAATTTCTTTAGCGTCTTCAGCAGAAATGCCAAATTTTGAATCTTCCTCGGCGATCTTTATTTGAAGCAGGCAATTGATAGTTCGCTCATTTTGCTTTGCTCTTTTATTGATCTCCTTTAGGAGTTTCAGGCTGTCTACCGCATGGATCAATGACACAAATGGAGCCATATATTTTACTTTATTGCGCTGCACATGACCAACCATATGCCACTCGATATCATCAGGAAGTTCTTCCTGTTTATCGGTCATTTCCTGAATTTTATTCTCACCAAATATCCGCTGGCCGGCACGATAGGCTTCCAGGATATCTTCATTGGGTTTCGTTTTAGAAATGGCGCAAAGCTTCACGTTAGGCGGAAGTTCACTCTTATATTTTTTGATATTTTCAGAAATCTCCATCCTTTATTTCAAATTAAGGAATAGTCCCAACAGTAGGGATGGTTGGGTATGGCAGGGATTAAAATTCGTAAATGGTTAAACCACTGCGTAACTTTGGCTCAATATAAGTACTTTTTGGTGGCATGGTCAAATTTTCATCGGCAATTTGTTTAATTTCTTCCACCTGAGCCGGTAACATACCAAAACCAACAGCAAATTCACCACTGTCAATCCTCGTTTTTAATTCAATTAAATCATTACGACCATGAATATAAGCAATTCTCTTATCGTATCTAAGGTCTTTTATTCCAAGTATAGGTTTCAGGATTTTTTCAAACAGAATAAATGAATCCAACTGGCTTAAAGAATCGGTGAATTTATAATTTGTTTTCCGAAGATATAATGAATAGAATTCTCCATCCAGATACATATTGAAATGATGCTTTTTTGAAGGCTTATAAATCTCATTTCCTCGGTTTTCTATTCTGAACCATTCGTCGAGTAAGATTAAAAACTCTTCTTTTGAATGCCCGTTGAGGTCTTTTATAAGCCTGCTGAATTCAAACACACGAAGATTACTTTCTGAAATAAGATAACTCATAAAAAAATTATAGGATTCCTTTCCCGTGTGATCAGGATTGTTCTTCTTGCTTTCTTTGGCTAGTAAATAAGAGGAAGCACTGCGATGATGCCCATCGGCTATATACAACTTATCCAGGGCTTCAAACTCTGCCTTTATTTTTCCAATATCTTCAGGTTTTTCGATCTTCCAGAGCGAATGGATTTCTTTATTGTAGGTCGCGAATTCATATTCCGGCCTGGATTGCATGGTTTTCGAAAGCAGGCTGTCTATAATCTTATTATCGGGATAAGTAAGCAAGACCGGCTCGGTATTAAAACCAACTACTTTAAGGTAATCTTTGAAAAGTTCTTCCCGGTGAGCAATGGTATCTTCATGCTTTCTAATTATATTTTTCTCATAATCCTCTGCACTGGAAGCGGCGATTATACCGCAACAGCTGGCTTCCCGGGATTTGATCTTATAGATATAATAACAGGGCGTTTCGTCCTGCAGAAGTATGTTTTCTTCTTTGAACTCCAGGTAACGGTTACGCACCATCTCAAAGCGTTTTTCAACTTTGATTTCCTGTTGGAATTTATAGCCCGGATTAATAATATGCAAAAAGGAATATGGATTATACTCCAGCTGAGCTCTTAGCTCTTCTTTACAATAATCTTCATACGAGCGTGAAGCTACCAGGCCTGCATAGGGCCGGGCCGGTCTTACCGCTTTAAATGGAAGGATTTTAGCCAAATTAGATGGATTAAAACAACTTTTATAAGAATGATCCCGATTCTATTTACTCAATACTAACTAGTAAATTGAGAAGAGACCTTTTCAGCCTTTCTGCTTTCAGAATAATCATAGAAACCTTCACCAGATTTCACCCCGATTTTTCCTGCTCTCACCATATTGGTAAGTAAAGGACATGGAGCATATTTCGGATTTTTAAAGCCTTCATACATCACCTCAAGAATCGAATGACACACATCCAGACCAATAAAATCTGCCAGTTGAAGCGGTCCCATAGGATGGGCCATGCCAAGTTTCATTACAGTATCGATCTCATAAACACCGGCCACGCCATGGTACAGAGTTTCAATAGCTTCATTAATCATTGGCATAAGGATCCTGTTAGCTACAAAACCTGGATAATCGTTTACCTCTACCGGAACTTTATTCAGTTTTTCTGAAAGATCCATCACAGTTTTGGTCACTTCATCACTGGTATTGTAACCTCTAATAATTTCCACAAGTTTCATCACCGGTACCGGATTCATAAAATGCATCCCGATCACCCTTTCAGGATTTGAAACTACCGAGGCTATCTGGGTAATAGAAATTGAGGAGGTGTTACTTGCCAGAATAGTATCTTCGGAAGTATGCTGATCCAGATGTCTGAAAATTTTCAGTTTAAGTTCGGTATTTTCGGTAGCAGCTTCAACTACGACGCTTGCGTATTCCACACCTTCAGAAATATCGGTATACGTCGTAATATTTTCAAGCGTTTCTTTTTTCTGATCTTCTGTGATCTTTTCTTTAGAAACCATTCTGTCCAGGTTTTTGGAGATAGTATCCATTCCCTTTTTCAGGCTTTCTTCTGAAATATCTATTAACTGAACTTTATAGCCGTACTGGGCAAAGGTATGTGCGATCCCGTTTCCCATTGTTCCGGCTCCTATTACTGCTATATTTTTCATTTTATTGAATTTAAAGAGTTCTGAAGTTTTACGTCAAGCTGAACTCGTTTCAGCTTCTCTTGAGATCCTGAATCAAGTTCAGGATAACGTGAATATTCTTCAAAATTATATTTAATTATACATTAAAATTCGCGATCACCTGGTTAGCGACCTTTAGAGCATTTGCTGCCTGTTCCATGGTCACTACAGGTTCTTTATTGTTATTTATGGCATCGGCAAAACTTTCCAGTTCCTCCAGAATAGCATTATTAGGAGAAACTTTCGGATTGTCGAAATAGATCTGCTTTTTAATTCCTTCGGCGTTCTGAAGAATCATGGCATAATCGTCCGGATTTTCAGGAGCGTCTTTCATCTTCACCACCTCGCATACTTTTTCAAGAAAATCTACTGAAATATATGCATCACGCTGAAAGAATCTGGATTTCCTCATGTTCTTCATCGATATCCTGCTCGCGGTTAAATTCGCCACACATCCATTCTCGAATTCAATACGGGCGTTGGCAATGTCAGGGGTGTCACTTATTACCGAAACTCCACTGGCATTGATCTTCTTCACCTTAGATTTTACCACACTCATCACCGCATCAATATCATGGATCATCAAATCCAGCACAACGGGAACATCGGTCCCACGGGGATTGAATTCTGCCAGGCGGTGAGCCTCAATAAACATAGGATTTTCAATACGATTGGAAACTGCCTGAAAGGCCGGATTAAAACGTTCCACATGGCCTACCTGTCCTTTTACCTGGTGTTTTTCAGCGAGCTGAATAAGCTCAAGGGCTTCTTCATATGTATTGGTGATAGGTTTTTCTATAAAGAGATGCCTGCCGGCAGTGATCACCTTTTTAGCTACTTCAAAATGAGAAAGAGTAGGAGTTACCACATCTATCATATCAGCCTGGGCGATAAGTTCGTCCAGGTCCTCAAACATCTTATAACCGAATTCAGAAGCTACTTTTTCAGCATTTTCCTTATTCGCGTCATAAAATCCGATAAGCTCGTATTCTTCAGATTGATTTAAAAGTTTAAGATGAATTTTTCCGAGATGTCCTGCACCCAGGACTCCAGCTTTGAGCATGTTTTTGCATTTTTCACAAAAATAGTATTTTGATTCTAAATATTTTGCAAAATAGAAGAGAATCCCTGTGAGGTTTTGCTTGGGATAACTGCACTTGATTGACTATTTTTATACCCTTATAAAAGTAAGAACGAGTTGAAAGATACCTATAGACATCAGGGAAAGAGGCAGCAATTGGTTAAAACCGTAAAGAAAAAGGGGATAACCGATGAAAAAGTATTGGATGCCATTGGGAAAATTCCCAGGCATTTGTTCATGGACAGCAGTTTTGAAGATCATGCCTACCAAGATAAAGCTTTTCCTATTGCCGCTGATCAAACCATTTCCCAGCCTTATACCGTGGCTTTCCAAACGGAGTTACTGGAAATAAAAAAAGGAGATAAAGTCCTTGAAATTGGGACCGGTAGTGGTTATCAAACAGCGGTATTATGTGAATTAGGAGCAAAAGTCTATACCATAGAAAGGCAGCGCGAATTATATAAAAAAACAAAAACTTTCCTTTCTAAGATTGGGTACCGGCCAAAACATCTAAGTTTTGGAGATGGCTATAAAGGACTTCCGGAATATGCTCCATATGAAAAAATTATTGTGACTGCAGGGGCTCCTGAGGTTCCAAAAGATCTGCTGAGTCAGTTAAAAGTAGGAGGACGGCTGGTGATTCCGGTAGGAACTAAGGTGCAAACCATGACTCTTTTTATTAGAAAATCGGCCAAGGAATTTGATAAAAAAGAGTACGGGGCTTTTAGATTTGTGCCCTTGTTAGAAGACAAGAATTAGTGCAGTATTGAGTATTGAGATTTTAGAAGTGAGATTTTGAGGCTGGTAATTTTGGAGTATCAGAATGAAGAATATTATCTAGTACTTATGAAAATAATTCTCCTATAGATCAATAAAAAGCCCCGGGATCACGGGGCTTTTTTATTCTAAAGATGTAAGCTTATTTACTGGTTGCAGCAGGCTTGTCAACCAAAGGTCTGGTATCGCGATTGGCAATCTCCCAGGCAGTAAGAAATACAAGTTTTGAGCGTTTTGCGAGTAAATCGTATTCAATTTTATCAGGAGTATCTGTCATTTTATGATAATCAGCATGAACTCCGTTGAAGTAAAATATAATTGGCACTCCGTGTTTTGCAAAGTTGTAGTGATCACTTCGGTAATAAAAGCGGTTAGGATCATTCTCGTCGTTATAAGTATAATCAAGATCCATGTTCATGTATTTCTCATTTACAGCCTCGCTTAACTGATGCAGCTCGGTGCTTAGCTTGTCACTCCCGATGAGGTATACATAATTGTCATTTCCTTCATGCTGAGGATCGATTCTTCCAATCATATCAATATTAAGATCGGCTACCGTGTTCTCCAGAGGGAAAATTGGATTTTCGGTATAGTATTTAGAACCTACAAGTCCTTTTTCTTCTCCTGTATTATTCAGAAAAAGAATAGACCTTTTAGGAGTATAACCATCTTTAGCTGCCTTGGTGAAAGCTTCGGCGATTTCCAAAACTCCAACGGTTCCGGAGCCATCATCATCGGCGCCATTATAAACATTTCCCTCATCGTCTACTCCTACATGGTCGTAGTGAGAAGAAATAACAAGGATTTCGTCAGGTTTTTCTGAACCTTTTAAAAATGCCACGACATTTTCGGTTGGTTTGATAGTTCCGCGAGTAAAAAAACTACTTGGAACTTCCTGAAAATAATCATCTCCTCCTAAAGGAGATTTAAGTCCTAAGCTTTTATATTCATTTTTAAGGTAATTGGCTGCTTTCTTCTGTCCGGGTTCTCCAGTTTCCCTTCCTTCAAATTCATCACTGGCAAAAGTGTATAAATGTTCCTTTAATTCAGAAGCTGTAATGGTATTCGCATACTCCATAGGGTCGGCATTCTCCACATTCGTTTGCTGAACGCCACATGCAGTGAGGAGTGCCGGAATGGCAAACATCAATATTTTTTTCATTTTTATATTTAATTTTAAGAATAATTCCCGCCAAGATACTATTTCCTATTAAAAGTGACGGCACGAGCGCTATTTTTAACGTTGCGATAGCGCTTTATTTATAGCTTCTTTAACCAGAGGTTCCATTACATCAAATCCTGCCGAATTGGGATGTACACCATCTTCTGAATATTTCTTGGGAAGTCCCATTCTTTCATCCTTCATGGCATTAAAATAATCGAGGTAAACATATCCATGCTCCTGCGCGTAATTTTTAAGCCATGCATTGATCTTTGCAATCTTCTCTACAGGCTCTAAACCGGGTCGCCATGGATAATCATAAACGGGAAGGATAGAGGAGAGGACCACTTCAATATTATTGGCGCTGGCCAGTTGTGCCATGGATTTAAAATTATCGGTAATCATTTTAACCGATGAAAAACCGGTATTTCCGGCAATATCATTTGTTCCGGCAAGGATAACCACTACTTTCGGTTTAAGATCTATAACGTCCTGCTGAAACCTTAATAACATCTGCGGAGTGGTTTGCCCGCTAATGCCGCGTCCCAGGTAACTATTTTCTGTGAAAAATCCGGGATGCATGTTCGCCCAGCCTTCGGTAATTGAGTTGCCCATAAACACAACTTCTGGAGGAGAACTTATCTTTTCATTGGCTTCCCTGTATTTTTTAAGATTAGGCCAGTCCTGACTCATTAGTTCGGGGTATTTTTCTTTTTGTGCAAAAAGTGAGAGTGAGAATAAGATAATAAATAGGGGTAAAAAAGTTTTCATTTAAAATAATTTAAGAATGTTGAAATTTAAGCAGATAGAAAAGATATAAAAAAAGCTTTGAAAAACTTTTAAATATAGTTGTGGTAAATTAGAAAAGCTTATTATATTTGCATCCGCTAATGGAGAAATGGCAGAGTGGTCGAATGCGGCAGTCTTGAAAACTGTTGAGGGTCACACCTCCGGGGGTTCGAATCCCTCTTTCTCCGCAAAGAAAACCCGCAATGAAAATTGCGGGTTTTTTGTTTTTCTGAAGTCCCTGGAGCGTACTCCAAAGGGCGAAAAAAATCTGACCTTCCACCTGGCACGGCATACTTTTGTCACAACTGTGACCCTTTTGAATGGTGTACCCATAGAGTCCGTTAGTAAAATGTTAGGGCATAAAAATTTAAAAACTACGCAACATTATGCGAAAATTCTAGATCAAAAAGTGAGTGAAGATATGCTTGCGTTAAGATCAAGGTTGCAGAAGCTATAATTGGTAGGGTTTATTTCCGTGTATTTAGTGAAAAAGAAATTATATAAATTTAACTCCTATTTAATTGAGAAAGAATATACCGATATAGTTTTATCTAAAATTAATATTAGGTTGTTGGCTGCAGTTCTGGCATTGCAGTCATCTTACCATTTTTTGACTTTCCTAAAACGAGTACATCTTTGCTTTCTTTATATTCTTCTATGGCCTGCAATAATTGCTTTTCAGTATCCCTTCGGATTTTGATGCCTTTACTCTTATTTTTATTACGGACTTCTATATAATATCCGTCTCTTAGATCTTTTGGTTTTGTTGAAGGTCGTCCCATGGCTTATTTTTTATTTAAATGTAGCAAGGCTTACGATTATAATCATAAAAAATGAATAACATGATTCTATAATTATTCAAGTTTATTAATCTATGTCAATAATGAGATTAAAATTTAATTAAACTTATCTCTTCAGGTAAGGTTTAATAATGAACCTATATGAGTAAGATTTTGGGGGAATAGTATATTCGTCATGTACCGGTCTTCCCCATGAAGTATCACCGCCAACGCCCATTTGTTTAAAATCTATATTTAATCGAGTAAAATCTTTTATTTCAATGTCTGCTCCATGTTTAGAACTAACAGGCACTAAACCAGAAGCAGACTTAGCACCATTTGTACCTGGACTGTATTCGAGCTGTTCAATATTAAAAGGCCAGACACTACCATTTAATAGGTTTTTATTTCCCGAAATTTTTATCCCTACAGTATCAGAATTTAAGCTCATCCATCTAACTTCTGTCCTATTGCCCGTTTCTTGGGGCCTTGGATATCTGTGAATTGTTTTTTCTACAGGTAAGGACCAGATGCCCGTTTTTCCACTGAGCTTTCGATCTGCATAAGTTTCGTGAGGGCCAAGTCCAAACCATTCGAACATACTGAACTTTTGCGGTAGGATCATATACATTCCAATTCTTGGGATTAATGGAGCATCTTTTTTTACGTTTCTTAGATGATAATCTACCTCTAAACTTCCTTTATTATTCAAAAGGTAATCTATTTCTATTTCGTCTATTGCATTTTTTGGTAGATATTTTACGGAATAAGAGATACCTTTATCTGACTTAACTGGTTTTTTAAGTAATTTAACTGTAATGAATTCGGTTGCCGTTTTCCAAGGTTTGGCCCATTCCTGCATATTATTTCCCAGGTCATTATAGGTAGGTGCTCTCCAGAAATTAGGTTTAATAGAATTTTCGGTAATTAGTTCTTTATTAAATTTCCAGGTTTGGATTCCACCGGTTCTTTGATCAATCGTAATTTCTGATTGGCCATTTTTTAAAATAAATGAATTATTTCGGGAGGAAATATCTAGGTTACTGGCCGTCAAAGTCGAATCATCTGGAAGCATTGAATAATTCATAGGAAATTCCTTAAAACCGATTTCATGATGCTCTGGGATTAAATTGGCGTTTGATTTTTCCAATAATTTAAACAGTACTACGTAATCCTCATTTTTATTTCATTACACTTATTTCCCGGTTCACCCATAACTTACTTTTATAAAACACTCATTATAAGTATATTAGCATTATAATAATTAAAAAAACAAAACCTATGAACCCTATCTTATCTTCCGAAGTAATTAAAAATAATCCTA
>JAGXII010000036.1 GCA_024635735.1 Christiangramia sp.
GACTTAGCGTGGAACAGCGAAATGGCAAGGTTTACGTTTCTATGGAGAATAAACTCCTTTTTGATTCGGGGAGCTGGGCGGTAAATTCGGAAGGCCGTAAAGCGGTACAGCAATTAGGTTCTGTACTGGCTCAAAATCCTGATATCGCCGTGCTGATAGAAGGTCATACTGATAATGTGCCTTATGGCGGAAGCGGACAGCTTAAAGATAACTGGGATCTTTCTACAAAAAGAGCGACTTCGATTGTTCAGATTCTCAGGGAAAATTCTGGAATAGATCCACAAAATCTTACTGCAGCAGGGCGTGGAGAATATGCTCCTGTTGCATCGAACGATACAGAGACAGGAAGAGCGAAAAACAGAAGGATAGAAGTGATACTTACTCCTAAATTGGATGAGGTTACCAAACTTCTAAATGATATAGATTAAATTATATGAAGTATAGCAAACTTCCGGGAACGGATGTAAAAGTTAGTAAAATATGCCTGGGATCAATGACCTGGGGACAACAGAATACAGAAGCCGAAGGTCATGAACAAATTGACTACGCTCTTGACCAGGGAGTGAATTTTATAGATACTGCAGAGATGTATTCTGTGCCGGCAAAACCGGAAACTCAGGGAAGTACCGAAAAATTTATTGGTAGCTGGCTGAAAAAAACAGGTAGAAGGGACGATATTGTTCTGGCTTCTAAAGTGGCTGGCCCTGCAGAAATGGTCTCTCATATTAGAGAAGATCTTGGTTTTCATAAAGAGGCTGTGAGCGATGCCCTTCATAAAAGTTTAAAGAGATTAGAAACAGATTATATAGATCTTTACCAGTTGCACTGGCCTGAAAGGAATACCAACTTTTTTGGGAAAAGAGGTTATGATCATTCTGAAGAAGAGGAATGGGAAGATAATTTTCATGAAATCCTTGAGGTGCTGGACGGTTTTATCAAAGAAGGAAAAATAAGATATATAGGACTTTCAAATGAAACCGCTTACGGCCTTATGAGATTTCTTGAAGAGAGTAAGAAGGGACTTCCGCGTATAAGCACCGTTCAGAATCCGTATAATCTTCTTAACAGGAAAGATGAAATTGGACTTACAGAAATCTATCATCGTGAGAATGTGGGTTTATTGCCATATTCTCCCTTAGGAATGGGAACCTTAAGCGGAAAGCATTTAAATGGAATTCAGAAAAATACCAGATTAGGTCTTTTCCCTCAGTATAAAAGATATTCGAATCATCAGGCGGTAGAAGCTACCAAGAAGTACTATCAACTGGCGGCAAAATATGAGATGAGTCTTACCCATCTTGCACTGGCTTTTGTAAACGACCAGCCATTTGTTACCAGTAATATTATTGGTGCAACCTCCATGGAACAGCTAAAAGAAAATATTGAAAGTATTAATGTGGAGCTTTCGGACGGAATTCTTCATGAGATCAATGAGATCCATAATGCAATCCCGAATCCTGCACCTTAATTGGCCGAGCGTACCAGGCTTTCATGAATAAATAAAGATTTGTCCAGGGTGTCTCTCACGTGGAACCAGTCATTGGCTTTGCCCTGTACATACAGGCGCTCACTCGCATTGCCGTTTCTAATAATTTTAGAATTTGAAGAGGCTGGTTTGTTTCTGAAATTTGCCCTGCCAGACTCTATCATGAGCCTGGACGGTATTTCTTCAGGCTGTTCTGTGTTGTCCTTCTCTTCTTCAATTAGGTATACATAACCCAGAGGATCTATAGCGCCCTGAGATCTTTTATATATTCCAAAGTGTAAATGCGATGGAGTTGTTCTTGCATTTCCCGTATTTCCAACAAATCCAAGCGTATCACCGGGTTTTACGTTTTTCAGGTTGGGGACGATACTGTCCAGATGCGCATAATAAAGAGACTGTTTTCGTTCCCGGTCACGAAGCCACACCTGTTTACCTCCCAGGCCTTTTTCACCTGTAAATCCTATTCTTCCTGAGGTTGCAGCTAACACTGGAGTTCCCTTTTTTGCAAAAATATCTATGCCTTTGTGATATCGTTGTCCTCCGTCGCGCATGTCTCCGTAATAACTTCCAATATCGGCATTCCTGCCTTTCACCACTGGGAAAAGATAGCTTGGTGATTTTTCAATCTGGAATTCAAATTTTGAGTTTGCCTCAATTTCCGGCTGAAGTAAAAGCTTATAAAGTCCCGATTCTTTTATTTCAAAATTTAAAGAATTTTGCCCGGGATCCCCAGCCATCAGTTTCTGAAACTCCTGATTGGTTTTATCAAACTTATAGAGTTCTGAAAAGACTTTAACAGTACTGTCTGTATTCATTTTAGCCTCGAGAAGTTCCCCGGGCATCAGGTAAATATTATAGGAGTATACAGCAAAATTCCGAGGTCTTAACCGGCCATTTTCAAAATAGGGTAGTTCTACTTCAAGACTGTCTTTTAAGCCTTGCTGTATTCTGGATTCCGAAAGTTCAAATAACTCATCAGAGATATTTTCTTCTTTTTTATAAAGTTCCTTAGCTGATAATCCTGCAAGACTATCGGCTACTTCCTTTACTTTGGAACAGGAAATAAGAAAGATAATGAGTAAAAAGAAGAATACTTTACCGGAATTCATAAGTTGCTAATATTCATTCAAATATAAGCAGCAATTATGCCATTTTAACCAAAAAGATGACTCACTACATCCTCGATTTTTGCAACTTTTATGATCCGGATCACAAAATTACTTTTAGGTATTTTGCTTTGTTTCGAAACCATAATAGATGCGAAACCTAATTTTTCGGCTTCCAGGATGCGTTGTTCAATTCTGGTAACAGGTCTTATTTCCCCTGCGAGTCCAACCTCAGCTGCAAAGCAGGTGTCTTTTTCCAGAGATATATCTTCGTTGGAAGAAAGTATAGCCGCAATCACCGCAAGATCAATTGCCGGATCATCAACACTTATACCGCCTGTAACGTTTAAAAAAACATCCTTCGCTCCCAGCCGGAAACCGGCTCTTTTTTCAAGCACCGCCAGTAGCATATTTAGTCTTTTCGCATTGTATCCTGTAGTAGATCTTTGAGGAGTTCCGTAAACCGCTGTACTCACCAGTGCCTGAATTTCAATCATTAATGGCCGCATTCCCTCAAGTGTAGAGGCAATAGCCGTACCGCTAAGATCTTCTTCATTCTTGGTGATAAGAATTTCAGAGGGATTGGAGACCTCGCGAAGTCCGCTTCCCTGCATTTCATAAATTCCAAGTTCATGGGTAGACCCAAACCGGTTTTTATGAGCTCTCAGGATTCGATAGACATGATTGCGATCCCCTTCAAACTGGAGAACCGTGTCTACCATATGTTCAAGAACCTTTGGGCCGGCAATGCTGCCTTCCTTTGTGATATGTCCTATAAGAATCACCGGAGTATTGCTTTCTTTGGCAAATTTTATAAGTTCGGCAGTACATTCCCGTATTTGTGAAATACTTCCGGGAGAACTTTCAATATAGTCGCTATGCAAGGTTTGAATAGAGTCTATAATTACCACTTCCGGTTCTACATCTTCTATCTGCCTGAATATATTTTGAGTTTTGGTTTCGGTAAGGATAAAACAATTAGCCGGATTGGGATTTATACGTTCCGCACGCATTTTTATTTGTTGCTGACTTTCTTCTCCTGAAACATACAGAACACGGTATCGCAGGCCAAGAGAAATCTGAAGCAGGAGAGTGCTTTTTCCAATTCCGGGTTCTCCTCCCAGAAGAGTTAATGAACCGGGGACGAGCCCACCGCCAAGTACGCGGTCCAGCTCATTATTCCCGGTGTTCATTCTGTTTTGCGGAGTATTCTCAATTTCAGCGATCAGCAGAGGTTTCGCGGCCTTTTTGGCTTCTTTCTTTGTTGATGTTTTCCAGTCTTTTGGATCAGGTTTTTGAACCAACTCTTCAACGATCGTGTTCCAGTCGCCGCAGGCGTTACATTTTCCCTGCCATTTGGAATATTGAGCTCCACATTTCTGACAATAATAGGTAGTTTTTACCTTGGCCATTTAAGCTTTATTTTTTTGCTAATAACCGAAATCTTTTTTGATCGCATCGGCTTTTGCTAACATATAATCGGTGTCCAGGAAGGCGATTTTCTGTTGTCCGTATGCATTTTGATATATTCTCATAGCTCTTTTCGGGTTTCCAGTTTCCTCTTCATACCTGGCTTCAAAGAAGGTTCCCAGCATAGTTCCGGGGAAATTCTCCTGGGCCATTTTGTAAAGAGGTTTATATTCCTCCCAGTTCCGGGTTTTTTCTATAGCATTATATACGGCAAGGAAATCGTTAAGCCGGATCTTCTTTTTTACACCGTATAATTCGTTAATCGAATTGTATTTTTCAGCAAGGTATTCTGTAGGAGAAACAGTGGTTTGAAGCAGAATTTCTTCATATTCCTTTCGGCTAATAGGCCGGTAAATTTTAAACATATTCTCAATAGCCGAAGGAATTGCTTTCCCTACCAGGGAATAGTGAGTGGCATTTTCGAAATTATCGAATTTGTACAGAAGGTTCTTGTTGTCAACAGTTTTTAATTGACTGTCAAAACTAAGAATATCCTTTTTCAGGGCCGGAACATCATCACTAGCAGTGGCCAGATAGAACCATTTTCTGGTTTCACAAGCGGCCAGGGTATTTACAATTCTATCTGCCATTTCGGGGGCGAGATCCGGGCTAAGATTGATATAACCTTTGAAAATAGGATTTTCCTTTAGCAGGTAGTAATTAATAAAATTCGATGTGAAATCATGGCCAACAATAATCCGGAAATCGGCAGTACGGTATTTTTCATCCAGCTGAGCCAGAAGTTCCATCCCAATAAATTCAAAGAATTTTGCTCCTTTATCTACCGGTAAAAATCTCTGTTTATCATAAGCAGTGTCTTCAGTTCGTATTCCATCCTGGTTGATGCCTACTACTATCATTTCCGGTGCATCTTCCCAATAGGAATAATAATCTATCATTCCTGCTACGGGTTCAAAAAGATAATCGGCATCCAGTACTACTACAACGGGATACCTTTTTTCGGTATTTTCATCATAGTTCCTGGGAAGCTGAATTTTTAATTGTCTGGTTTCGCCCAACTTTTCGGAAGAAATACTTTCATATTTCACCTGGGCATTGTAGATCATAGGCAATAGAATTGCCCCAATCATTAGTAATAATCGTTTCATAGGTGTAGTATTGATTCGGGACTACAATATAAATATTATTTCCTATTGTTTAAAAGAGGAAGAAAAATAAAGGATAAACCTCCAAAAAGCAGGACTACAAAGGTTTGTGTGGCCCAGGAGATCCACCCAAAGGCTTCAGCGACATTTGGCTGAGTGCCAAAAAAGATCAAAACACCTCCTACGGCAAGAGGATAAACACCTATTCCTCCGTTAGTTGCCGAGACGGCGAAAGAGCCTACCACAAAAGCGGCCATAATTATGCCTATAGAAGTATCGGCTGTTTCCGGGAGGCTGAGTTTTATAACATAAAACATCAAAACATACATAGTCCAGATAAAAACGGTATGCAATAAAAATCCCTTCTTATTCTTCATTTTAAGAATGCTTTTCATGCCTTCTAACAATCCTTTCGCCAATAATTTTAGTTTTAGAAAGGGCATCCATGTGGACCTTCTTACAAGGTTTAGCCCCAGGATAATTATACCCACCAGGCCTATGAAAATAAAAAAGGTATTCAGGGGATTTATATTCTGGTTATGGAGATAAGAAACAAGATCGTCTGTTTGAAGGATCATGGAAACTCCTACGATAAGCATTAGAATAAGCAGGTCTGCCACCCTTTCGGAAATAATGGTTCCGAAGCCTTTTTCAAAAGGGATGTCATCATAAGTAGATAAAGTAACAGCACGTAAAACTTCTCCTGAGCGAGGAATGCCAAAATTGGCAAGATAGGCCGCCATCACTGCCATAAACCTATTCTTTAGAGAAGATTTGTAGCCCATGGGCTCCAATAAATACTTCCAGCGATAGGCGCGGGAGAGATGGGAAAGGGTTCCCAGAATAAAAGAGACAAGGATCCAGAATTTATTTGCCCTAAGGATACTTTGCCATAATTCGGTTCTTTCTTCTGGAGTTGCGGTGCCCAGAGAATACCAGATTAAAAAAATTCCCAACAGAAGGGGAACAGTAATTTTTAGTATTCTGGTTAGTTTCTTATTCAATTATTTACTTGAGTAAATTGGTTTCTTCATCTGGAAAGACAAGTGCGGGCTTAAAGCTTTTGGCTTCTTCCTGCTCCATGATTCCATAGGCAATAATAATCAAAATATCACCTTTGGCTACTTTTCTTGCGGCAGCGCCATTTAAGGTAATCTCGCCGGAATTTCTTGCCCCTGGAATTACGTAAGTTTCAAGACGCTCCCCGTTATTATTGTTTACGATTTGTACCTTTTCACCCTCAATGATGTTTGCGGCATCCATCAGGTCTTCGTCGATGGTAACACTTCCAATATAGTTTAAATCGGCACCGGTAACTTTTACCCGGTGAATTTTAGATTTTACTACGTGAATCTGCATTTCTAATTTTAATTATCCAGAGCAATGTTATCTATCAGCCTAATATCATCGGCATACGCTGCGATAAAAGCCCTGTATTGATTTCCTTTTCTTTTTCGGTTTATTTTTTCCAATGTTCTGGAATTGGCAATTTCGAAATATTCCAGTTCCAGATACGGGTAATTTTCAAACCTTTCACTTACCCAATTATGTATATAATCTGCACTTTTTGTGCCAAATAATTCCTTTGTTTTCTGCAGCGTTTCGTAAATAAAAGCTGCTTTTTCACGATTCTGCGAATTTAGACGTTCATTCCTGGAAGACCTTGCAAGTCCAGAATCCTCACGCAAAATCGGGCAGCCCACAATTTCTACCGGAAGTTCCGTCTTTTCGGTTAATTTTCTTACAATTTGAAGTTGCTGATAGTCTTTTTCTCCAAAGAAAGCCTTGTCAGGAGTAATAGTTTCGAAGAGTTTCTTTACCACGGTTCCCACTCCGTTAAAGTGGCCATTCCTGAATTTACCTTCCATCACCTTGTCCAGTCCGTCAAAATCAAAATGTTCAGATTTTATTTTCTTTCCGTAAAGCTCGTTCGCGGTGGGAGCGAAAACCCAGATATCTGCTCCGGTTTTTTCCAAAAGTTCGAGATCCCTTTCCAAAGTTCTCGGATATTTTTCCAGATCCTCAGGATTATCAAATTGAGTGGGATTTACAAATACACTCACCACAACCTGGTTCGATTGTTGCACCGCTTGCTGTACGAGAGAAATATGCCCGTCGTGAAGAGCACCCATAGTGGGGACTAATCCTATGGTATTTCCATTAGATTTTTCCTTCTGAATCGCTTCTATGAGCGGCTTTTTCTCCCTAAAAACCTGCATTTTATTATAAAATTAACAGCGTGCAAACTTAATATATCTCAGGCAATCTGCATAAAATTTTGTAATTTTGCGTGTTTTTTATTCGGAAACGCAACCTAAAGCAAAGAATCTATGAAAGATAAGAGAGTTTTATACGTCTCATCTGAAGTTATACCCTACTTACCTGAAACCGAAATCTCATCCACCTCATTCGAAGCCGCCAAAATGATTAATAATATTGGAGGGCAAATTAGAATATTTATGCCCAGGTTCGGGAATATTAATGAACGCAGGCATCAATTACATGAGGTGATTAGACTTTCAGGGATGAACCTTGTGATTAATGATCTTGATATGCCTCTTATTATAAAAGTGGCCTCTATTCCAAAGGAAAGAATGCAGGTTTATTTTATTGATAATGAAGATTATTTTAAACGAAAGGCAACTCTTTCAGATGAAGATGGAAATTTATTCTCTGATAATGATGAAAGAGCAATATTTTTTGCCAAAGGAGTGATTGAAACAGTGAAAAAATTAAACTGGTCTCCAGATATTATACATGTACACGGCTGGCTATCTTCTTTGCTTCCTCTTTATCTTAGAAACTATTACGGTAACGAACCTCTCTTCAGAGATTCCAAAATAGTTACTTCAGTTTACAATCAAAGCTTTGATGAAACGTTAGATAAAGATATGCACAAAAAGATTTTGTTTGACGGATTAGAAAACGCCAACGTAAAACATTTAAAAAATCCTAATTTTGTCAACCTTATAAAAACTGCCGTGGATAATTCAGATGCGGTTGTGATAGGAGGGGATAATGTGCCTGATGAATTGAAGAAATATATTGATAAACTAGATAAACCAGTACTTCCATATACCGAAAAGGAAAATTTCACACAGGCCTATCAGGATTTTTATACCACTAAAGTATTATCTGAATAGTAAGTAACAGCATTAAATGAAATTAAATACATTGATTAAAATAACAGCCGCGTTGGTGGTTGTTTTCGTTTTTACAGGTTGTGATGAAGGTTACACCGAAATAGGAGGAGAAATAATAAATAACCCAACAGATGTTAAGTTGCGTGAAGTTGAGGTGAATGCTTACTCACAAAAAATAAATTCTATACAAACCAATAATCTTACAAATTATTTCCTGGGTGTTAATAATAATCCGGTTTACGGAGAAAGCACAGCCAGTATAGTGACTCAGCTTAATCTGTCCCGTAGTAATCCTGATTTTGGAGAGAATGTGGTTCTTGATAGTGTGGTAATGACCATTCCATATTTCTCCCATGAGACTGAGGAGAGTACTACAGATAATCTGCAATACGAACTGGATTCCATTTATAGGGAAGGATCATTTAAACTTTCGGTTTACGAGACATCATATTTCTTAAATGACCTGGATCCGGCTGCAGATTTTGAGCAGAGACAAAAGTATTATTCTGATCAGCAGGACGAAATCGAGCAGCATATTGTGGGAGAGACGCTTTATCAGGATGATAATTTTATGCCATCGGCAGAGACTTATACTACCTATGGAGTTAATGATAATGCCGAAAATGATACGGTTGTAAATTCTCCTGCTCTAAGGATCAAACTTCCTCTGGAATATTTTCAGCAAAAGATTATTGATAAAGAAGGAAGTGACGCTCTCCTGAATAATAATAATTTCAAAAATTATTTCAGAAGCCTTTTTCTAAAGGCCGAACCAAATAGTTCTGAAGGAAGCCAGATTTTATTCAGTCTTTCTAATCCTAAGGCTAAAATATCACTTTATTATACTCATGATTCTGTAGAGGAGGCTGATGGAGAGACTACTACCGTAAGAGCTCCGGATAGTTATGACCTAAATATTACTGCCGGAAATCATTTCAATACTTATAAGGGTTCCTTTAATGAAAGTGTTTTACAGGCCATTGATTCTCAAAATGAGACGGGTTCTGAGAATCTTTATTTGAAAGGACAGGTTGGGAGTATGGCAATCATAGATCTTTTTCCTGACGAAACAGTTCTGGAGGAATTGAGAGCGAATAACTGGCTTATCAATGAGGCTAACCTTATATTTTATGTGAATCAGGATTTAATGGATAATGCCGTAGAGCCTGAAAGATTATTTTTATATAACGTCGATGATAATATTATTCTGGCTGATTATGCGAATGATATTGGAGCTACGGAAAGTGACCCTCTAAATTCGAAGCTTACTTTTGCACCACGATTGGAACGTGGTGAGGATGATAAAGGAGTTTTCTATAAGATTAGAATTACAGAGCATTTAAAATATGTTTTAAATCAGGATTCTGATAACGTTCGATTAGGACTTGTAGTGACAGGAAATATAAATAACACCACGCTTTCAGCAGTGAAAGGTCTGGAGGACATAAGTCGCGTGCCGGCTTCCTCTTTATTAACTCCAAATGGAACGGCATTGTACGGAGATGAAACGTCTAATGAAGAAAAGAGACTTAAACTAAGAATTTATTATACAGATTATAACCCATAAAGATCATGTGCGGAATTGTCGGATACATTGGGCATAGGGAAGCATACCCTATAGTGTTGAAAGGACTTCAGAGACTGGAGTATCGCGGTTATGACAGTGCTGGAATTGCACTTTATGATGGCAAAGATTTGAAAATGAGCAAGACGAAAGGTAAGGTTGCTGACCTTAAAAAGCGTCTTGAAAATGAAATATCTACCAACGGAACGGTAGGAATCGGGCACACCAGATGGGCTACACACGGAGAACCAAATGATGTAAATTCGCATCCTCATTATTCAAATTCCGGAGATCTTGTGATCATTCATAACGGGATTATTGAAAATTATGATGCCCTTAAAAAGGAATTGAAAAAAAGGGGATATACCTTTAAAAGTGAGACTGACACCGAAGTTCTTGTTAATCTTATAGAAGATGTAATTAAGAAAGAAGATGTGAAGTTGGGTAAGGCGGTTCAGATTGCGCTTAACCAGACTGTAGGAGCGTATGCTATTGCAGTATTCAATAAAAAGAAACCCGATGAAATTGTTGTTGCCAGATTAGGAAGTCCACTTGCGATTGGTGTGGGTGAAGATGAATTTTTTGTGGCTTCAGATGCATCTCCTTTTATTGAGTTTACTAATAATGCTATTTATCTTGAGGACGGAGAAATGGCTGTGGTTAGACGTCATAAAGAAGTTAAGATTAGAAAAATTAAGGACGATTCCCTTGTAGATCCATATATGCATGAGTTGCAGCTTAATCTCGAACAAATTGAGAAAGGCGGATATGAGCATTTTATGCTTAAGGAAATACATGAGCAGCCTAACGCAATTAGCGATACTTATAGAGGTAGAATGCTGGTTGAAAAAGGACTTATCAGGATGGCTGGAGTAGATGATAATATGGAGCGTATTGCAAATGCAAAACGTTTTATAATTGTCGCCTGTGGAACTTCATGGCATGCCGGACTCGTTGCCGAGTATATTTTTGAAGATATAGCACGTATTCCTGTAGAAGTTGAATATGCTTCAGAGTTCAGATACCGTAACCCGGTAATTTCAGAAAATGATGTGGTGATCGCTATTTCACAAAGTGGTGAAACTGCAGATACTATGGCGGCTATTAAGCTTGCAAAGGAAAAAGGCGCTTTTGCTTTTGGAGTTTGTAATGTGGTAGGTTCTTCAATTTCCAGAGAAACGAATGCCGGAGCTTATACTCACGCGGGACCCGAAATTGGTGTTGCTTCTACAAAGGCTTTTACTACTCAGATCACAGTTCTCACATTAATGGCTCTGAAACTTGGTAAATTTAAAGGAACAATTTCCAACAGCGATTTTCAGTTCTACTTACAGGAAATGGAAAGAATCCCTGGAAAAATTAAAAAGGCCCTGGAGTCTGATGAGCTTATCCAGAAAATTGCCTTTACTTATAAAGATGCGCCTAACTGCCTTTATTTAGGTAGAGGATATAATTTCCCTGTCGCGCTGGAAGGTGCTTTGAAACTTAAGGAGATCTCTTATATACATGCAGAAGGTTATCCTGCAGCCGAGATGAAACATGGTCCTATTGCGCTTATTGATGAGCAAATGCCTGTAGTGGTTATCGCAACCAAAAAAGGACATTACGAAAAAGTAGTAAGTAATATTCAGGAGATTAAATCCAGAAAAGGAAAAATCATAGCCGTAGTGACAGAAGGTGATGAAGAGGTAAGAGAACTTGCAGATCACGTGATCGAAGTTCCGGAAACTATAGAATCTCTTACGCCTCTATTAACTACTATCCCTTTACAGTTGCTTTCTTACCATATCGCAGTATTGCTTGGAAAGAATGTAGATCAGCCAAGAAACCTTGCGAAATCTGTAACGGTAGAATAAAGAAATTTCTAATTAGATATCTAAAACCTCCCGGTTTCCTCGGGAGGTTTTTGTTTTTTTTGACTGCTGTTGTGCCTTTTTTGGAATAATTTTTATTTGAAAATAATTAGAATTTAATACCTGAAAAACTTCTCAAAATTTCAATATGATTTTTAGTAGAAAAATTTATCTTTGCAGCCTAAAAACATCCTGTTTCTTTTTTATGAAATTTTAAATCAGGGAAATAGGTTTTTTGAAATTGTACATATTAAAAATTAAAGAATTAGATAAATGTCTAAAGTCACAGGTAAAGTTGCCCAGATTATAGGTCCCGTAGTTGACGTTGTGTTCGACTCAGAAAGTGAACTACCAAAGATCTATGATTCTTTGGAAATTTCCAGAAAAGATGGTTCCATTTTAGTTCTTGAGGTGCAGTCTCACATTGGTGAGCAAACTGTAAGAACAGTTTCTATGGATTCAACTGATGGTCTTAGCCGTGGTGTTGAAGTCCTTGCTACCGGTAACCCGATTCAAATGCCAATTGGTAAAGATATTTACGGGCGTCTTTTTAACGTAATTGGGGATGCTATTGATGGTTTAGGAAACTTGCCAAAAGCAGGTGAAGATGGTCTTCCAATTCACCGTCAGGCTCCTAAATTTGAGGATTTATCTGTGTCTACTGAAGTTCTGTTTACTGGGATTAAAGTAATCGATCTTATTGAGCCTTACTCTAAAGGTGGTAAGATTGGTCTTTTTGGTGGTGCTGGTGTAGGTAAAACAGTACTTATTCAGGAATTGATTAACAACATCGCGAAGGGTCACGGCGGACTTTCTGTATTTGCAGGAGTTGGTGAACGTACTCGTGAAGGTAATGACCTTCTTAGAGAGATGTTGGAATCTGGAATTATAAAATACGGTGACGATTTCATGCACTCTATGGAAAATGGAGGTTGGGATCTTAAGAAAGTAGATAAAGAAGTAATGAAGGAGTCCAAGGCGACTTTCGTGTTTGGACAGATGAACGAACCTCCTGGAGCACGTGCGCGTGTAGCCCTTTCTGGTCTTACTATTGCTGAATATTTTCGTGATGGTGCCGGTGAAGGACAGGGGAAAGATGTTCTTTTCTTCGTAGATAACATTTTCCGTTTTACACAGGCAGGTTCTGAGGTGTCCGCACTTCTTGGACGTATGCCTTCTGCAGTAGGTTATCAGCCAACACTTGCAACCGAAATGGGTGCGATGCAGGAGCGTATTACTTCTACTAAAAATGGATCTATTACATCTGTACAGGCGGTTTACGTACCTGCAGATGACTTGACCGATCCGGCGCCGGCAACAACGTTTGCCCACCTGGATGCGACAACAGTACTTTCCCGTAAAATTGCCGAGTTAGGTATTTATCCTGCGGTAGATCCTTTAGATTCTACTTCAAGGATTCTTACTCCGGATATTCTAGGTCATGAGCATTATGATTGTGCACAAAGAGTAAAAGAGTTATTACAGAGATATAAAGAACTTCAGGATATTATCGCCATCCTTGGTATGGAAGAACTTTCAGAAGAAGATAAACTTGCGGTATCACGTGCAAGACGTGTGCAGCGTTTCCTTTCTCAGCCATTCCACGTTGCAGAGCAGTTTACTGGTCTTAAAGGAGTGCTTGTAGATATCAAGGAAACTATCAAAGGATTCAATATGATTATGGATGGTGAGTTAGACCACCTTCCTGAAGCTGCCTTCAACCTTAAGGGGACTATTGAAGAGGCTATCGAAGCCGGAGAGAAAATGCTAGCCGAATCATAAATAGTATATAGTAATGAGTAGTTAGTATTGAGATTTATTAATACTAACTACTCATTACTCACTACTTAATACTTAGTAAAATGTATTTAGAGATAGTAACTCCAGAAGCAGTAGTATTCAAAGCCGAAGTAACAGCGGTGAAGGTACCTGGTCATGATGGTGAATTTCAGATGCTTAATAATCACGCCCCTATTGTTTCTACCCTGGTAAAAGGAGAAGTTAAGATCAAACTTACTTCTGGAGGCAAGAATGAAGTAAAAACTTCAAGTGACCTTTTCAGGGAAACTTCGGAAGCTGATACCACGTATTTCCACATCAAGGGAGGAGTACTTGAAATGAAAGATAATAAAGCGATTATACTGGCTGACTAATTCATCCAGTTGAAATAAATAAAAAGGCCTTTCAAGTTGAAAGGCCTTTTTATTTTTAAGTGACTTTTTCTACCTGGTTTTCAACCATGCTTCACGGTTTTTGACCATTTCTTTCTTGGCATTTTCGTTAATGCTTATAGTGTATTCTGGATTTTTACCAGGTTTTAATTGCGTGGTATGTTCTTCATTAAATCTCGAATAAGTTACTTCAACGGTTTTTGAATTTCCAATAAACTCCTGAAGCTGATCCGGAGAATTTAATTCCTTTCCGTTGATCTTTTTAATAACATCACCTTTTTCAAGTCCTGCTTCATAAGCAGGTGAACCTTTGGTTGTATTTGTGGCAATATAAATAGCATCATCACCATCTCTTAAACTCGCCCCGAAGTAAGGATCATTATTTTTTTGCTCCAGGCTTACACCTACACTCGCAAATAAATCTTTATAATCGGGCATTTCACTGTTATAGATGTATTTACTGAAAAAGCTATTGGCGAAATCCTTTCCTGCATATTCTTCTAAAGTATTCTCAATATCTTCAACCGAATAGGCAACTTCAGTTTTTCCGTATTTATTCCACATCATTTTCATGAAATCGTCCAGGTTCAGATCTTTTTCCCGAAGGGAAAGATCAAGTGCAAGGCCTAATATACTTCCGTAAGAATAATAGGAAATGAAAGTATTTTCCCGGTTTACTTCATCTACAGATGTTGCTGCATCTACAAATGGAGCCTGGTAGCTCATTTCTATAGGATTGTAATATTGGTGTGCCGGAGAATTCCATACATAATTAAAGGTTCCTGCCAGCCCCGAAATATATTCTTCCGGTGTGGTTATGTTGGCCCTTGCTCTTATCAGGCCGTCATAGTAACTTGTAAAGCCTTCAGCAAACCATAAAGATCCGCTCATATTTGTTGTGCTGAAATCAAACGGTTCCAATCCTTCCGGTCTTATCCTTTCAACATTCCAGCAATGGAAGAATTCGTGAGCTACCGTACCTATATTTCCTTTAATTCCACCCTGGGATAATGATCTTGTACTGGTTAAAATTGTGCTGTTTCTATGTTCCATTCCGTCACCTGAGACGTTCAGGAGATAGCATGCAAGAAAAGTGTATTCCCCATAATCGTAATCTGGCAGCGTTCCGTAAACTGCCGCTTCCTGTTTTACAATTCTTTTTACCTGATCGAAATACTGGTCAAACTCTTCTTGAGTTCCTTTATGATGCAGTACAAAACGAATTTTTTGTCCGTCTAATTCAAAATCCTTTTCAGCATAATCAGTTATTTCAACCGGGCTATCCATGAAATAATATAAATCTGGAGCCGAATATTTAGATTCTGATAATTTTTTAAGTTGAGTAGCAACCTTCCAGTTTAGATCTTTCCTTAGTGCAAAATTCACTTCTATAGGGCGATCTTTTAATTCTTCAGAATATATAAAAGTAGCCGGAATATTCAGGTGTGCATGTGTTTCATCGATTTGGGAGTAGGTACCATCGCCATGATTACCGAATAAAATATACTCAATATTGATATCGCCATCGCTATTTTTGACTTTCCAGGAATAAGGATCGGGCCGGGTAACTTCCAATTCCTCGCCTTTATTATTGGTGGCTTTAAAGCCGTATACGTTTTTAGCGAATTCGTGAATGGCGTATCTGCCGGGAGAGGACCGGCTCATTCTCACAACAAGTTCACTTGACTTTACATGAGGAAAATGTGCCTTTATAAATGCTTCGTGATGTTCGGCATTTTCAAATGAAACGTCATAGGTATTAGTTTGTGCGGTTAAAGTAAAACCGATAAATAGAAAAAGGATAAAAAGATTTTTCATATTGATTTTTTGAAGTGAGTTCTAAAGTAAAAAAATGTGTTTAAATAATAGACTAATCTTTGGTGTATTCCAGAATATCTCCGGGCTGGCAATCTAAAGCTTCGCAAATTGCCTCGAGGGTAGAAAAGCGTACCGCTTTTGCTTTACCGGTTTTCAGGATTGAAAGATTAGCAGTGGTGATCCCAATAATTTCAGCCAGCTCATTGCTTTTCATATTGCGCTCTTCCAGGATTCGGTCTAGGTTAATGAGTATTGGCATGGTTAAACGGTTAATTCATTTTCTTCTCTTAACTGTCTTGCGTTAGCAAAGATTCTGCTTAGATAAATAAAGAAAAGGCCGATGGCTATAACGAACCAAAAACTGCCAAATCCATTTTCAAAATTTAACCTTATCCCTAAATGGTTTTTAAAAAGGGCTTCATATATGAACTCAAGTAAACCATTAACCAGGGTGACCACAATTATTAACTGGCCGGTAAGTTTGAGGCCGCTTATTTGATATTTTGTATATAACTTCCCGGTATTGAAATTTTTTATCAGGCTTCTAATTATATGTACCGCATAGATGAATAATGCCGAAACTAATAACTGAATAGCAAAGAAAATGATAGTCGCCGTTTTTGACTCGGCCATCGTAAAAGATTCGGAAATATAACCGGCGAAGAGCTTTAGTCTACCTCCAAATAAAATATAGGTGAAGACCAACAAACCAATTATCCATTTTATTAGCAGAATGGCATACGAAATATCTACTATGGTCTTCAGGGAGGAAGGTGGTTTCATGTCTAAATAATTATTGTTTATCGATAAACAATAATTAGCTAATTTTTATTTTATTTTTTTGATAGATAGTTTTGATTTATTAGTAGGAAATTAAGAATATTTTTTAAAATTACCTTTAATTTTTTTTTGAGTACTGATAAGCTTTCAATAGCCTTTTTTTTATAACTATTTATGTGAATTTCTAGAAGGTTATCTTAAATAATAACTATTATATTTGCCTAGAACGGATTTAACTAAGTATGCTTACCGCAATTCTTACAGGTTTTTTATTTTCAGTCTTTCTCGTATTTGCGGGAAGGTTTTTTAAAGGTAAGCTCTCCATACTCGCTTCTTTAATACCTTTAGGGCTTTTTGTTTATTTCTTTCAGTTCGTCAATCGCATCGCCAATGGTGAGGTGATAACCAGATCCTATGAATGGGTTCCATCATTTGGTGTAAACCTTGTGTTTAAGCTCGACGGGCTATCTCTTTTATTCACATTAATGATCACCGGGATTGGATTCCTGGTTTTTGCATATACTTCTTCCTATTTAAAAGGACATAAATACCTGGATAGATTTTACGGTTATCTGGCTGCGTTTATGGGAGCCATGTTAGGGCTGGTGCTTTCAGATAATATGATTTCCCTTTTTACTTTTTGGGAACTCACCAGCATAAGCTCTTTCTTCCTGATTGGATTTAAGAATACAAGCAGACCTTCCAGAAAATCGGCCATGATGGCACTTGGGATTACTGGGATAGGAGGTCTTTTATTACTTGCCGCCAGTTTACTTTTTAATAATATTACAGGAACCTACAGCATTTCAGAAATGCTCAGTATGAGTGAAGCCATTAAAGGAAATCAATATTACTGGCTGGGGGTTGTTCTTATTTTTGGAGCAGCATTTACCAAGTCTGCACAGTTTCCATTCCATTTCTGGTTACCGGGAGCCATGAAAGCTCCGACACCGGTTTCTACTTATCTGCATTCTGCCACGATGGTAAAAGCAGGGATTTATCTCCTCATGCGTTTCACACCTGTACTTGGTGGAGAGGATATCTGGAATACAACCTTGATCATTGTAGGAGGTATCACGATGTTATACTCGGCGGTGCATACTGTTTTCCGAACCGACCTTAAAGGGATCCTGGCTTATTCAACAATTTCGGCACTTGGGATTCTGGTATTTTTAATTGGATTAGGGACAGAAGAAGCATATGTGGCGGCAGCGGTATTTATAATTGTTCACGCGTTATATAAAGCAACATTATTCCTGGTTACAGGAATTATAGATCATCAGGCTCATACCAGAGATGTAACAAAACTGGCAGGTTTAAATAAGGTAATGCTGCCTGTTGGGATCGCGGCAATATTAGCGGCTATTTCCAGTGGAGGTATTCCCCCAAGTATTGGCTTTGTGGGGAAAGAGCTTATATACGATGCTACCTCTCATTCAGAACTTGTTGTAATTCTTCTTATTACTGCAATTGTTCTAACTAAAATATTTTTGCTTTACGCAGGTTTTGTTGCCGGAATAAAGCCATTCACAGGAAAATTACCCGAAGGTATTTCTGAAGCGAGAATGCCGAATTTTGTTATGTGGGCTCCTCCTTTATTGCTGGGTACACTTGGGATTTTATTCGGATTGATGCCTTTTCTGGTAGAAGGCCCAATCGTAAAACCACTGGTTGCTGCACTTGGTGAGAATCCTGAAGAAATACATCTGAGACTCTGGCATGGGTTCAATATGGTTTTAGTTCTTAGTGCCATTACTATAGGAGTTGGGACCGCCCTTTATTTTATTCTGAAACCTTCATATAAGCTCGAATCTGCGATTGGAAAACTGGAATTTATTTCCCCAGAATCAATTTTAAAGAAATTTATGGCTGGTTTTAAATGGGCCTCGTCTTACTGGACGAGATTTTTCCAGAATGGGTATCTGCGCAATTATGTCTCCATGATTATTCTTTTTACGGTACTTATGGTTGGTTATGTGATGCTGGGAAAGACCAGATTTGTTATAGATTATAATAGCCTTACCAAACTAACTATTTCGGAGATTATTGTAGCCCTGGTACTTATTGCGGGGGTTTGCTATACTATTTTCACCCGTTCAAGGCTGGCTGCCGTAGTTGCTATGGGAGTTATAGGATGGTCCATATGTTTAATATTTGTATTTTACAGTGCTCCCGATCTTGCAATGACCCAGTTTTCTATCGATACACTTACGGTGATCCTTTTTGTACTGGTATTGTATAAATTGCCGAAATACCTGAACCTTTCAGATGTTAAAATAAGAATCAGGGATGGTATTTTATCGGCGATTTTTGGAATAATCATAGCTGCTCTCGCACTTCAGGTTCTGGCAGAACCGGTAAATAATGAGATTGGAAATTATTATGCAGATAATGCTTATCTGGAAGCCCATGGTAAGAACGTGGTTAATGTAATTCTTGTAGATTTCAGAGGGGCTGATACAATGATAGAAATTTCAGTATTATCTATTGCTGCAATTGGAGTTTTTGGGCTTATGAAACTCAGGCTAAAAATGTCTGACAGAAATAGATATCAGGATAAGTAGAAATAATTATGATGCGCACAACCATAATATTAAAAACGGCTTCAAATTACCTTTTACCGGTATTGCTGTTGTTTTCGATCTTTATTCTGCTTCGGGGGCATTATCTGCCCGGAGGTGGATTTGTTGGCGGACTTATAGCGTCAATTGCATTTATTTTGCATTCTTTTGCCAATGGGTTACATAAGACAAAGGAACTTCTTGTGTTGCATCCAGGTTATCTTATTCCTCTTGGACTTGCAATTTCTTTTCTAAGTGGTTTGGCTCCCGTGGTGCTGTATGACCTGCCTTTTATGACCGGTTTGTGGTCACACGACTCGGTTGCGATCCTGGGACATATTGGATCTGCGTTATTTTTCGATATGGGAGTATACCTGGTAGTATACGGTGTGACCCTGACAATAATTTTCACAATTTCTGAATCAGCCTGATAAATGGAGATCCTTTTAGCATTAATGATTGGAGTTTTATATGCCGGAGGCATTTATATGATGCTGCGGCGGAGTCTTGTGAAACTAATTATCGGAATTATTTTAATAGGGAATGGTGCAAACCTGCTGATCTTTCTTTTAGGAAGAATCACCAAGGGTTCTCCTCCAATTATTCCCGGTGATGCGAATGTGCTTACAGAAGCTTTTGCAGATCCTGTTCCGCAGGCATTGATATTAACGGCTATTGTAATAAGTTTCGGACTTCAGTCTTTTGCCATTGTACTGGTTAAAAGAGCTCACACTGTAGTTAAAACTGATGACCTCGATGAAATGAACGCAACCGACGAAGATTCATGACACAACAAATAATTATATATCCACTTTTTCTGCAGATCGCCATCAGTATTATACTGATGTTTTCATGGAATAATATTCGTTTTCAAAAGATTTTTAGTGTTTTTGGAAGTTTTGTGAGTGTAGTTCTGGCCGGATGGGTGTTTTATTATATATGGACAACCGGAACGCAAACGGTTCAGGCAGCGAACTGGTCAGCCCCTTTTGGAATTACCTTTGTCGCCGATACTTTTGCCGCTACCCTTGTGGTACTTACTTCCCTTGCCGGACTGGCGGTTTCGATATTTTCAGCAGCGACTGTATTAAAAGACAGATTGAGATTCGGGTATTTTCCAATCTTTCATTTCCTGTTATTAGGATTAAACGGTGCTTTTCTTACTGGTGATATTTTTAACCTGTATGTGTGGTTTGAGATCATTATTATTAGTTCTTTCGTATTAATAACTATTGGTGGAGAAAAAGCACAACTTGAAGGAGCTGTAAAATACTTCACCTTAAATATTCTTGCGTCCATTATATTTCTAACAGCGATTGCTGTTTTATATGGATTAACAGGAAGTTTGAATATGGCAGACCTTGCCGGCAAAATAGCTGCGGTAGAAAACAGAGGCCTGGTAGAAATTACGGCCATTCTTTTCTTAATTGGTTTTGGTATAAAGGCCGGGGTTTTTCCACTGTATTTCTGGCTTCCCGCTTCATATCATACTCCTCCTTTTGCGGTTTCTTCGATCTTTGGGGGCTTGCTAACTAAAGTAGGGGTATATGCCTTGATCAGGGTTTTTACACTTATTTTCACTCACGACCCTTTTCTCAATGATATTCTTATTGTAGTCGCTATTTTTACGCTGGTTAGTGGGGGAATTGGTGCGCTTGTTCAAAATAATATCCGGAAAGTATTTTCATATCTTATTATTTGCCATATTGGGTATATGATTGCCGGTTTGGGTATGTTTACCGAGGTAGCGATCGCAGGAGTTATTTTTTATCTAATCCATGACATTGTGGTTAAAACTAATCTCTTTATGATTAGCGGTTTGATCTTCAGGCTTAGAGGGAGCAATAGTATGAGGGCTCTTGGCGGACTTTATGCTGAATGGCCAAAGATAAGTTTGTTGTTATTTATACCTTTGTTCTCATTAGTCGGAATACCTCCTTTATCCGGATTCTGGCCTAAAATAAATCTTATTAAGGCTGGTTTTGCTGAAAGTAACTATGTGACGGTTGCCGCTATTATCTTTGCGAGTTTTATTACCCTGATAATCATCGCAAAATTATGGGCTGAAGTATTCTGGAAAGAACCTCAGGAGTTAAAACTCAAGGAAAACTTTAAGTTCTTTTCAAAGTCCACTACCTTTAAAAAGACACAAATTGTGCTTCCAATTGCTCTTTTGAGTATCGTATCTTTGTATATTGGATTTGGAGCTGAACATATCCAGGAGCTTTCTGCAAGAATTGCCGATGAACTCGTAAATAATCAGGGATATATTGATACCGTATTACACGCAGCGAAATAATTGAAAAATGAAGAATAAGTTTCTTTCAAATATACTTTTGACTTTTGTTTGGGTAGCCCTTACAGGAGACTTCTCATTTGAAAACTATGTATTCGGATTTTTTCTAAACTTTCATATTTTATGGCTTATCACTTATGGAAGGAATAGGTCCAAGTACTTTGTGATAGTTCCTAAGCTTATCCTGCTGCTGGTCACCTTTCTTTATGAACTTGTGAAGGCAAACTTCGAAGTGGCTTATGAAGTGATCACACCTGAGCTTAAAATGACTCCTGGTATTATAATGGTTCCACTTGATGTAAAGTCGGATATGGCGATCACTCTGCTGGCGAATATGATTTCCCTTACTCCGGGTACGTTGAGTATTGATGTTTCCAACGACCGTGAGGTTCTTTTTGTACATGCCATGTATATTAAGGATAGGGATAAGTTTATACACAGCATAAAAAATGGTTTTGAACGTAGAATTCTGGAAATAATAAAATGACGTTAATAGAATACTTATATTATGTTATTATGCCACTCCTGGTAATATCGGCGATTCTGATATTCTGGAGATTGCTTAAGGGACCAAGTATAGCCGATAAGGTAATCGCACTTGACCTTTTAATAACTACGGGTATTGGAATTATTGGAATTTACAGTATTATATATAATCACTCCACCTTACTGGATACCGCTCTTATTCTGGCATTAATCGCCTTTTTAAGTACGGTGGCCCTGTCTTATTATCTTGAAAAACGAAGAAGAAAATGATATCAATAATAATAGGAGTTTTAGTAACCTTTGGTGCGCTTTTCGTTTTATTTGCTGCGATTGGTGTAGTCAGGATGCCAGATACCTACTTAAGGATTTCGGTGACCACCAAAGCTGCGACTCTGGGTGTGGGACTGGTTCTGATGGGAACCGCGGTTTTCTTCAGTAATTCAGACGTTACCTCTCAGGCCTTCGTGATTATACTTTTTATCTTTCTTACAGCCCCAGTGAGTGCGCACC
>JAGXII010000006.1 GCA_024635735.1 Christiangramia sp.
CATTGACTCCCTGTTTTCCTGATCTACCAACTCAATTTCAATAGCAACAAGATCAATATGCGCAGGTATAATATCCAGATTTGGTGAACTTGTTTTCTGAATGGCTTTCTCAGCTTTAATGGAATGTTCCAGTAACTGATAGGTGCCATTTTCCACTTCTTCGACATCTATACCAAGGCCTGAAGTTGCATTAGCCTGAGGATCGGCGTCAATCAATAAAATTTTCTTTTCAAGTACCCCGAGAGAAGCAGCCAGGTTTACCGAAGTGGTAGTTTTTCCGACGCCTCCCTTTTGATTGGCAATAGCAATGATTTTACCCATTAAAAGTATATGATTTTTGAAAGGTAAAAATACAATTTATTATAGGTTTAGAAAATGAAATTGTTAACAGCTTCTAAAGAAAAAAAGCCTTGAAATGTCAATAAGAATGGGACTTGAAGTCAAATATTACAAGTTTGATATTTTTTTGTTGAAAAATGGCCGTCTTAAAACTACTTATTCTTTTTAGCTCTAATCATATTTTCAAGCATATCCCACATCTCTTCAGGGATGTCTTCCAGTAAATTAAACTGTCCTGCACCTTTAAGCCATTCTCCTCCATCTATAGTAATAACCTCACCATTTACATAGGCAGAAAAATCTGAAACCAGATAGGCTGCCAGGTTTGCCAGTTCCTGGTGCTCACCAACTCTTTTGAGTGGAACTTTCTTGGCAAGGTCAAATTTTTCTTTAAGATCTCCAGGCAATAGTCTGTCCCATGCTCCTTTAGTTGGAAATGGTCCGGGAGCTATAGCGTTTGAACGTATTCCATATTTTGCCCATTCCACGGCAAGAGATCTCGTCATAGCCAGAACCCCGGCTTTGGCCGTTGCACTGGGAACCACGTAAGCTGAACCTGTCCAGGCATAGGTAGTTACAATATTTAATATTGTCTTGTTTTGTTCTTTCTTATCTATCCAGTGTTTTCCGAAGGCCAGCGTGCAGTTTTTACTTCCTTTCAAGACAATATCGATAATGGTGTCGAAGGCATTGGCACTTAATCTTTCAGTAGGAGAAATAAAATTTCCTGCAGCGTTATTAAGGAGAATATCAACCGGGCCAAATTCAGAAATAACTTTATCACGCATTTCCTCAACCTGATCATAATGGCGCACATCACACTGAACCGGTAAACATTTCGAACCAGATTCTTCTGAAAGCTCTTTGCTCACTTTCTCAAGTTTTTCCATATTTCTGGAAGTTATCGCCACATTAGCTCCAAGCTCAAGGAAATATTTGGTCATGGCTTTTCCAAGGCCGCTGCCACCACCAGTAACCACTATATTTTTTCCGCTTAATGCATCATCGCGTAACATTTTTTTTGTGTAGTCCATAGTATAAGTTGTCGTTAAAAGTTATTTTTTAATCCTTGTTGATTATTTTTCTCAACTTTCATTTCGCAATTTTTCATCCTCTTCATCAATAAGGATCTCCAGTAATTGAATGGCAGCATCACTGATTTTTGTTCCTGGACCAAAAACAGCCACAGCTCCGGCATCAAATAAAAATTGATAATCCTGTGAAGGGATAACTCCACCTACAATAACCATGATATCCTCCCTACCCAGTTTTTCAAGTTCTTCAATTACCTGAGGTACCAGTGTTTTATGGCCTGCAGCAAGTGAGGAGACTCCAAGTATATGAACATCATTTTCTACTGCCTGTTGAGCTGCTTCCCCGGGAGTTTGAAAGAGCGGACCAATATCCACATCAAATCCAAGGTCGGCATATCCGGGTGCTACTACTTTTGCGCCACGGTCATGACCATCCTGACCCATCTTAGCAATCATAATCCTTGGCCTGCGACCTTCTATTTCAGCGAATTTGTCAGCAAGCTCTCTTGCCTTGTTAAATGAACTATTGTCTTTCATTTCTTTAGAATATACACCACTAAAAGATTGAATTTTGGCCTTATATCTTCCATACACTTTTTCAAGTGCATCGCTAATCTCACCCAGGGTTGCCCTTTCCCGGGCTGCCTGAACGGCTAATTCCAAAAGATTTCCATTTTCCTCTTTCGCCGCTTTTGTCAGGTTTTTTAGCGTTTCTTCTACTTTATTCTGGTTTCTTTCTTTTTTTATCTTTTCTAGCCTTGCTACCTGCTGTTTCCTTACCGTCTGGTTATCCACTTCAAGGGTTACCAATTCATCTTCTTTCTCAAGGCGGTATTTATTAACACCTACAATAACATCTGTTTCGCTGTCTATTCTTGCCTGTTTTCTGGCTGCAGCTTCTTCAATCCTCATTTTAGGAATACCAGCCTCAATGGCTTTGGTCATGCCTCCCAGTTCTTCGACTTCTTCTATTAGTTCCCAGGCTTTTTGAGCAATTTCTTCGGTTAATTTTTCTACATAAAAACTTCCGGCCCAGGGGTCTACTGTTTTTGTAATATTGGTTTCCTGCTGAAGGTATAATTGGGTGTTTCTTGCAATCCTTGCAGAAAAGTCTGTTGGCAGTGCGATGGCTTCATCAAGTGCATTCGTGTGCAAACTCTGTGTACCGCCGAATACTGCCGCCTCCGCTTCAATACACGTTCTTGCCACGTTATTGAATGGGTCCTGTTCAGTTAAACTCCAGCCACTGGTTTGAGAATGTGTTCTTAAAGAAAGGGATTTTGGATTTGCAGGATTGAATTGTTTTACCAGTTTTGCCCAAAGCATTCTGGCAGCACGCATTTTTGCGATTTCCATAAAATGATTCATTCCAATACCCCAGAAAAATGATAATCGTGGTGCAAAACTGTCAATTTTCATCCCTGCTTCTAAACCTTTTCGAATATATTCCAATCCGTCAGCCAGAGTATAGGCCAGTTCAATATCGCAGGTAGCGCCGGCTTCCTGCATGTGGTAACCGGAAATACTAATACTATTGAATTTTGGCATATTTTGAGAGGTATACTCGAAAATATCTGAAATGATTTTCATCGAGGGAGTAGGAGGGTAGATATAAGTGTTTCTAACCATAAACTCTTTAAGGATGTCATTTTGAATGGTCCCAGAGAGTTGTTCAGGTTTTACCCCCTGTTCTTCTGCGGCTACAATATAAAATGCCATAATAGGCAGAACCGCACCGTTCATAGTCATTGAAACCGACATCTTATCCAGCGGGATTTGGTCAAAAAGAATTTTCATGTCTTCAACCGAATCAATGGCTACTCCGGCTTTACCAACATCGCCTACAACGCGCTCATGATCACTGTCGTATCCACGGTGCGTAGGTAAATCAAAGGCAACCGAAAGTCCTTTTTGCCCAGCAGCCAGGTTTCTTCGGTAGAATGCATTACTTTCTTCAGCGGTTGAAAAACCTGCATATTGCCGGATGGTCCATGGCCGGCTAACGTACATTGTGCTGTATGGCCCGCGTAAGTAGGGTGGAATCCCGGCAGCAAAATTTAAATGTTCAGCTTCTGAAATATCATCCCTGGAATATGAGGTTTTGATCTCAATTTTCTCGGGGGTCATAAAGGTTCCCTTTCCCGATTCCGGTTTTCTCGTGGAGAATTCCTTATCGTCAAGGTTTATATTTTGAAGATCTTTGCGTTGCATAAATCTTAATTTTATTTGGTTGGCTGGCTCCTTTTTTCCGCTTCTAATCTCTTCTTTTCACTCTCTTCACTCAGCCGTTTTTCAAGTATTGGTTCGATTAAAGTTTTTCTCGGATTTTTTTTCAGAAAAGGATACAATTCAATGTCATCCTGCATTCTATCCTGCGGATTTGAGAATTTATTGGTTCCTATTAGAACAAGATCGCCATTATTGAATTTTTCCTGTTCTACCTGAGCACTTTCTTTAATTTTTTTCTGAATAACTCCGGACTTTAATTCCTTTAGAAATCCACCACCTTTTTCAATATCCTTAAAAATATCAAGTGCTTTTTCTGCCAGTTGTTTTGTCAACGATTCAATATAATAAGATCCTTCAGCAACATTGCCAACTTTATCCAAATAACTTTCATTCCTCATGATAAGCAACTGATTCCGGGCTATGCGGTCTCCAAACTCATTGTCTTTATGGTAAATCGCATCATAAGGCATATTGCAAATAGCATCGGCTCCACCGAGAATCGCGCTCATACATTCGGTAGTGGTTCGAAGCAAATTCACATTATAATCATAAAGCGTTTTATTCCTTTTTGAAGGTTGAGCTATAATATAACAGGTAGGATTAAAATTAAATTCTTTTGCAACAGTAGCAAATACCCAACGAAGGGCTCTTATTTTGGCAATTTCAAAAAAGTAATCGGAGCCCAAAGAAATTAAAAACTGGAATTTGAACTCTTTCCTTTTTTCTGGTGATAAACTTTCAAAATGGTTAAGATATTCGGTGACATGAGCAATCGCATATGCCAATTGTTGGGGAATATTTGCTCCTGCATTTTGATAAAGTCCCAGATCTATACTAAGTGCAGACTTAAAACCGGAAGTCCCGGTAACTATTTTATCAAGATTCGAATGATCGCTCTTAAGATTCTCAAACCAGTTTCCATCTCTGGCCAGATTCCCTATAATGTCTGTTTGTAAATAGACATGGAAGTCCTTATCAGAAATAAATTTATCAATTTTTTGAATGTATTCAGCATCCAGAAATGTAAGACTCAGATAAATGTTTTTGTCCTCCGGAATGTCCTGAAGCAGGACTTTGAAATTAATCTCTTTAGAAGGTAAGGTGAACCATAGTGATTCTGTGCCTTTTTTGATTTTTTTCAAAGCCTTTTCTGCCGCAGTTTCAGCAGAAGTCACATATATTTTTTCACATATAGTCCAGTTGGCAGGATTGGAAACCTTTAAAGTGTCCTCAATATCCTCAGAGGAATAAAATGGTTTGATATCAATGCCGTGAAGTGTCTTAGTGACGAGGTTTTCATTGTAATCGGCACCTTTGAGATCGGCCTGAATTTTTTGTTTCCATTGCTTTGCAGAAACTTCTTCAAATTCCTGAAATAACAATTTTGTCATTGTGTAGTTGGTTTTTAAAGGGGATGAGAGACGAGGTGCTAGTTGACCGTATCGTATTCTATAATATAGATATCTTCATCGGGCCTTTTCATATAATATTTCTGGCGGGCAAATTTTTCAAGTTCTACCGAATCCTGAAGCTTTTGAATTACCGTTTTGTCTTTCGCTATCTCATCCTGATAATAATTCCTGTTATCCTGCAAATCATTTATTTCCTGATCAAGCTCATGATGGATCAACCATGAATTGGTGTCCAGAAAAATCATCCATCCGGCAAAAATGAGGCTTATCAGGACGTATTTGTTACTAATAAACCTGAACCAGGGCTTTTTACGCAGGTCTTTGAATTTCATACGCTTTAAAGATACAAAATTAGGTTAAGCGATGTTTAATTATAGTTTGAACGATATCAACAGCTACTGTGTTGTATCGATTCGTTGGAATAATTATATCAGCAAATTCTTTGGTGGGTTCTATAAATTGTTGATGCATTGGTTTTAGAGTTGTTTGATAACGCCATAGAACTTCTTCCAGGTCTCTCCCTCTCTCTGCTATATCGCGTTTTAACCTTCTTATAAGGCGTTCGTCACTATCGGCATGGACATAAATCTTAATGTCAAAAAGTTCACGGATTTCCGGATGCGTAAGGATTAAAATTCCTTCAACAATTACCACTTTTCGAGGTTCAATTTCCACTGTTTTATCAGTTCTATTATGCTCTTTAAAAGAATAAACAGGTTGCTGAATCGTCTTTCCATTCCTTAATTCGGTTAAATGTTTTCCTAGCAATTCGAAATCTATTGACTTAGGATGGTCAAAATTGATCTTTTTTCTTTCTTCAAAGGATAGGTGAGAGGTGTCGTTATAATAAGAGTCCTGAGAGATCACATCTACTTCCTCATTCTTTAATTCATCAATGATCTGATTGACTACGGTGGTTTTACCGCTACCGGTTCCTCCGGCAATCCCAATAATAAGCATAAAAGTTAATTTTCGGCAAAGGTAATTATTAGTTTTAAACCCGGTTCAGGATAAAAACGGGATTATTCAGTTTACTTAATAATTTATCGATATTTTTGAGTAGCCATCTTAAACTTACGAGCTATATGAAGATTTTGTTTTATGCTCATTCCTCAACGCTTTATGGAGCAAACAGGTCTTTAATAGAATTAATTTTGGGTTTAAAGGAATTAAATCCCAAAACTGAGCTTTTGATGGTTTTACCTCATAAAGGATTGCTGGAAGCAGAGTTGAGAAAGAAGTCTATTCCATATGTCATTATTGAGCATTATAACTGGTTCTATTTCAATCCTTTTGCTGAACGATGGAGGAAGAAATCCAGACTTCTGTTTAAATTATGGTACCGTAAAAATAAATGGAATAAACGCATTGGAAATCAAATGAATCTTCGAGAACACCTCAAGTTCGCCAGAAAGTTTTCGCCCGATATTATTTATGTTAATTCTTCCCTTAATCCAATGGGGTTAATGGTTGCTGAAAAGCTAAACATACAAAGCATCTGGCATCATCGGGAAACACTTGATGATGATGTTACTGGATTTTATTTGGAAGATTTGGATCAATTTGAAAAGTTCTATTCAGAAACTAGCTTACATATTTTTCCCTCAAAATTTTTATATGCGGATTATCATAATAAGTTTGGAGGAGCTAATTCTAAAGTTATTTATAATAGTATACTTTTAAATGAAGTTTATTCGGAGAAAAACATCCATAACTCCCGACTGAGATTCGGGATTGTAGGGAGGATTAATGATCAAAAAGGGCAAAAGGAGATAATTAATCTTTTTGAAACTCCCGAAATAAGAAGATTAGGTTATGAATTGCATGTTATCGGGCATGGAGATATGGAATTTGTGAAATGGTTTAAGGATCACAGTTCTCTAAACATAATTTTTTATGATTATTTAGAAAGAAATGAAATATATCAAAATTTTGATTTTTTAATTTCTAATGCCCGAGGTGAAGCTTTTGGTAGAACACTTGCAGAAGCCCAATATTGTGGGATTCCGGTAATAGCAAGAAGTTCTGGCGCATTTCCTGAATTAGTGGAAAATAATTTAAACGGGTTTTTATATCAGGATATTGGTGAACTTGAACAAATCCTGAAGAATTTAGAAAATTTAAGTGATGATATTTATAAAGAAATGTCTTTAATATGTAAAAAACATGCCCGTCAAAAATATGACTACCGTAAAATAGCCCAAGAAATAGCGAAGGAACTCAATATTCTTTTAAAATAAATCATAATTCTGTTTAATAAAATTATTGAGTTCTAAGGTAGCTTTTTTGGCTCCCTGAGGATTTAGATGATTGGCATTATAAAAATATTCTGCAGTAAAATCGGAATTTTGCTCTTCATTTAAGAATTCTACAAAAGGGAATTTTTTAATTAAATAGTTTACTAAAGAATCTCTTTGAGCAATCATATTTTCATCCCGAAGTTGATTATAAAATTGATGTGAGGGAGGACTGTAAAAAAGAACTTTAATATTCCGTTTTTCACAATAATAAATAAGATCTATTAGAATACCTTTATTATATTGAAGGGCTTCTTCATTTCTGAAATTTTCAATGACTATTTCTGTTTTGTCTATTCTTGCCGTGTCAAAATTGGCAGCTTGATAGGAGCCATATATTTTATTTGTATCGAAGCCATATTTATTTAAGTGAATCGGAGACTCATTCTTGAAATCATCTATAAGCCTTCTACTGAAAAAATCCGGGCTGACATGGAATAATAAATAATCCTCAGGCTTAATATCCCTTCCGAAAGTATTTACCTTATAAAATACCAGATTGAGGTGATTTATAACAGGATCAGTGAAATCTATCTCACTCTGTATAATATTAAATGGTAAGCCCAGTATAACTAATTTTAAATTCGGCAATTCAGGTTCAAATGCTTTTAACAATCGAAAGTTTTGATAAATCCCCTGACTAGAGTTTGCAAGATTCACTGATCTTATGTCTAGATATTCAGGATTTATCGATCGCTGAGTTTGGCTTTCTCCTAAAGCTAGAATATGGATATCCTCCTTATTATTAAGAAGATATTCCATTTTAATTTTAGGCTCAAAGTCAATCTCGCGAATTTTAAATTCTAAAGTGATGTATACAACTAGGACTGGCAGAAAGAAAATACATAATTTAAATGCAAATTTTCTCAATTTAGAACTGGAAATAAATGAATGATTCTTTTGGTCCTCCATATCGGATTATAAAATAAACAAAAACATAATAGATAGTCCATCTTACCACTTGCGGGACTTTCTTTTCGAGCAGTTGAAATGGATATTCCTTTTTCTGAGTAAATAATTCCAAAAGCAACATTAATATCAGAAAACCTATATTTAATTTGATGATACTTTCAAAGTTAGTATCTGGAATAAATTTGAATATTCTTTCTAAGATAGTAAACGCAACTTCGGTATTGGGAGCTCTAAAAAAAACTATGGATAAGATGACTAAACTAAAAGATAAGCCTATGGCGCTTAAATGTTTGATTTTTTGAAAAATTGGATTACTTAATTTTTGAGATTTAGTTTTTACGTTTTTATAGTATACCTGATATAAGATCATATATACGGCATGGATTAAACCGAAAATAATAAATGTCCACTCGGCACCATGCCAAAGCCCGATTAGTCCAAAGGTGAGGATTATTGCTAATCTTCTATTAAAAATAGTTTTCTTTCTATTTTGTAAGAAAGGGATATGTACATAATCCCGAAACCACTGGCTCACTGTTATATTCCATCTTCTCCAGAAATCAGGAATACTAACAGCAAAATGGGGGAGTTTGAAATTGATATTCAATTTAAAACCAAATAGTTTAGCGGAACCTAATGCAATATCGGCATAACCCGAGAAATCAGCATAAATTTGGAAATAAAAGAGTACCAGTGCATACACAAGTTCCCAGCTTTGGTAATTTGAAGGATTATCGAAAAATGTATTGACCGCTATTCCAAGGTTATCAGCCACAACTATCTTTTTGAATAAACCCCATAAAATTTGCCGAAGCCCTTCTTTTGATTCCTGAATTGAAAAGTTACGTTTTTTCAAAAACTGCGGTAGCAGGAAGGATGTTCTTTCGATGGGGCCGGCAACCAGCTGAGGAAAGAAGCTTACATAGCACAAAAACTCTAATAGGTGAGAGGTAGGCTTTATTTTATTCTTAAACACATCAATGGTATAGCTCAGAGTTTGGAAGGTGTAAAAGCTTAATCCAACAGGCAAGACAATGTTTATAGTAGTTATAAAATGTTTTTCTTCTGATAAATTAAACAGTTCCAAAAAACTGTCTGTAAAAAAATAAAAATATTTAAATGCAAAAAGTACTCCGAGGTTCCAGATAAGACTAAAATATAAATAGAATTTTTTCTTTTCCGGAGAGTTGGCCTCATAGATTTTTTGAGCCGCAAAGTAATCTACAATGGAACTTAGGAATATTAATATTAAAAAACGCCAGTCCCAAAAACCATAAAACAAATAACTTCCAAAAAGGATGAGTATATTTTGAAGTCTGATTTTATTACTTCCTATTAACCAATAGAGAAAAAAGGCGAGGGGAAGAAAGATCGCATATTCGAAAGAATTGAATAACAAATAGTCAATATTTTAAACAAATATATTGAATAAAAGCAAATAATATCTAATAAAAAAACCCGGGATAGTTCCCGGGTTTTTTTATTAGATATTATAATCC